>VAZF01000337.1 GCA_005888425.1 Alphaproteobacteria bacterium | reverse complement strand
ATTAGCGTGTAGAACTCACAGGTGCGCGCGATATCGGCGACGGTCAGAACGAGGTGATCGAGACGCGCGATCTGCATGGCCGGCCTCGCAATCCGTTTCGAGGCGCAGAGCTTGCCATGCCCGGCACGCCGCAGCCAAGCCATGGAGGCCGAAAAGCGCTGATGAAAGAGGCGGCCGGGGCGCTTCGGCGCGCCGAGCGGTCAGTTGAACAGGGACGACAGCCTCAGCAGGCCGAAGCCCATCCCCATCAACAGGTAAAACCCGCCGAGCAGCACGAAGAAAATGCCGCGCACACTGCTCGGGATCGGCAGCATGATGGCTGCGATCAGCAGCGCGGCGGCCGCCAGAAGCATTTGCGAGTCGGTCATTAGCGTAAGAACCTAGCGGGACATGCCACCATACCCCGGCAATCGTTAACCATATCTAAAGCGCTCGAAACGACCGGTTTTGCCGTTGCCTAAGAAACGCGCTGCTCGCAATGAAAGCTCTATTTTAGAGCAGACAGCCGCTCCGCCGGCTGCCGCAGCCGGTCAAACAGACTGTCGGGAATGCGGCCGGGGTGCTCCCACGCGGCGATGGCGTATTCCACGACGAGCTTGTCCACCTCGTCGAGCTCAGGATGGTCGCGGTAATCGAGCAGCCGGTCAGCGCCGGCGGCAGAGACGCCCTCCACCGCAAGAAACGGCTTGTGATGCGCAACGCAGTAATGGCACGCGTTGAGCTGCGACACCGTGACGATCGCGAGTTCAAGCGCGCGCTTCGGCAATGTCGCGGCGGCGCGCAGCTCCATCAGCAGCGGCATCAAATGCCGCAAGGCCGCCGGCACATGCGCAAAAACCGCCACTTGGTTGGCGAAGGGCCCATAGCCGCCCGCAAACTCCCGATAGATCGCCGCCAAATCGGCGGGCAACGCATCGGCCGCGATGTTACGTACCCGCGCCATGGGCGGTCCCTTTTCGTGTTATCGAGACGGCTGCAGCGGTATCACTAAATTCCCAATGTAATGGCCCGGCTTTTTGCAAAACGGCTTGCCGGCATTCCGCGAGGGGGTGTCGGGAGCAAAGCAATGACGCAGCGTCTGATCCTCGGTCCACCAAAGACCCGATCTGACGTGCTGTGTGTGGCCGGCGCTGCCGGTCACGACGACATCATATCGGCCATTGGCGTGATAGATGACCGTAGCAGGCTTGCCGTTGGTCACGAGACGAAGGGCTGTTTCCAGCGGAGGGTCCCCGGACTGCGCGGCATCGGCAACGCCCGTGGACAATCCGGATACGATCGCTAGTGATGCTGCCAGGACCCGCATCGCATTATCCCGGGCTTTTCGGACCGAAGAGCTGCTGCGCCTCGGGATGGGTGATCGTCGGTTTCAGGGCGTCGAAGCGGCCGGTCTCGTACAGCTCTCCGGCCATCGAGCGGATCGCATCGACCACCATCAAGGTAACGGCGGTCGCCGTGCTGGCGCGGCGAACGCCGAGTGCCTCCAGCTCGGCAACATTCGGGAAGCCAGCGCGCACCCCGCCGATATTGACCGGCGCATTTACGGCGCGCACGAGCCGGCCGGTGGTGTCCGCATCGCGCAATGTGATCGGGTAGAAGCAGTCGGCGCCGGCCGCGAGATAGGCACGGGCGCGCGCCACCGCCTCGTGAAAGCGGCTCTGCTCGTCGCCGATATTCTTCAGATAAAGATCGGTGCGGGCATTGATGACGATCGGGACGCCGGCGGCGCGCGCCGCCTCGCGCGCGGCGCGGATGCGCGCGACCATGTCCTCGACCGAGCGGAGTGGCGCCGGGCCGCCGCGCATCCCGTCCTCGAGGTTCACGCCCACCGCGCCGGCGCCGATGATGTCGCCGATCGAGCGCGCGACCGCCTCCGGCGTGTCGCCATAGCCGGTCTCGATATCGGCGGTGACCGGCACCGAGACGGTTCGGGCGATGCGGGCGGTCGCCGCGACGACCTCGTCCCACGGCGCGGCTTCGCCATCGGGATAACCGAGCGCCCAGGCAAGACCGCCGCTCGTCGTCGCGATAGCCGGGAAGCCCTCCGAGGCGACAATGCGCGCGCTCATCGCGTCCCAGGCATTCGGGAGCAACAGGAGGCGCGGGCCGCGATGGAGCGCGCGGAATGCCTCGGCCTTGGATGCCTGCTCGGCCTGGTTCATGATCGCCCTCGCCGGATTGAATAATGCCGTATCGCAAGCCTCGGATGCGGAACCCGAGCGGTCAAGCCTGCTCGCCAAAGAACGAATCCCGGGAGGTCAGGTGAGGCAATTCTCGCTCGCGAGGCTGGTGCTGTCGCTAATACTGGGCGCGGCCGTTTGTGCGTCGGCAGTGAGCGAACCGGGCGCGGCCGAGAGCAGCGAACTCGCCCGGCTTGCCGAGGCGCTCGCCGCGACCGAGACGAAAGAGGGCCCCACCAGCCCCTATCTGTTGCCGCTGATCGAGGAGATTGCGCGGTTTCGGCTGCGGCAGGGCGACTTGGCCGAGGCGGCGGCGTTGCGCCGGCGCGCGCTCGACATCGCAATCGCCCGCTTCGGCTGCGACTCCGCGAGCGCGGCCGAGGCGATGGTCGCGCTGGCGCTCGTCGCGATCGACCGCCGCCGCTATCTCGATGCCGAGCCGCTGCTGACCGCGGCACAAATCACGTTGGAGGAGCGGGTCGCGCCGGATCATCCGGCAATGGCGGCCAGCTTGGCCTCGCTGGCCCGCGTCACGCTGGCGCGCGGAGACGCCGCGGAAGCGGAAAAGGCGGCACGGCGCGCGGTCGATATCGTGAGCCGAAATCCGCATCGGCGATCGACCGAGCCGCTGCGCGCGCTCGGCGCGGCGTTGGCCGCCGAGGAGCGCTTCGCCGAAGCCGCAGAGGTCTTGCACGAAGCGCTTGCCGAGGACCGACAGCATCACGGGTCCGACGGGGCCGACACGGCGCGCAGCCTGGCGCAGCTTGCCAATGCGGAATTGCGATCGCACCGCTTTGCCGAGGCGCTGCCGCTGATCCAGCAGGCGGTGGCCATCGACCAGGAGCGGCTCGGCCCGGCGCACCCGTTTATCGCCGACGATCTTTTCGATCTCGGACTTGTCTATGACGGGCTGAAACGGACGGCGGAGGCGCGCCGCGCCTTCACGGCGGCGCTCGCTGTCCTGGAGCGCGGCGCGGGCCGCGACACCCCGCGCGCCGCCTATGTCGAGTTGGAACTCGCCCGCATCGACCGGCAGGACGGCAAGGAAGCGGAGGCCGAAGCGGCCTCTCGCGATGCAAAGCGCATCCTCTACAAGGCCGACGACGAAGAGCGCCGCCGCGAGCGCCGGCTGTGATCCGGTTAGTAGAGGCGGGTGCGGTAGCTCTCGGCGGTCAGGCGCTCGCCCTCGACGGGATCGGTGCCGATCTGCTCGGCGATAATGCGGCCGAGCGCCGGCCACTGGCCTTTTGGCAGGTGCTTTTCCGGGTTCCACAGATCGGAGCGGATCAAGGCCTTGCCGCAGTGGAAATAGACCTCTTCGGCGGTGATCAGGATGCCGCTCCTCGGCACCTTGCCGTTGACGGCGAGCGGCTCCAGCAAAGCCGGATCCGTCGTGATGCTGGCCGTGCCATTGACCCGCAAGGTCTCGTTGATCCCCGGCACGAAAAAGATCAGCCCAACGCCGGGACGGGCGAGAAGATTACCGATCGTGTCGACCCGGTTGTTGCCGAGCCGGTCGGGGATCAGGAGGGTCTGGTCGTCGATGACCTTGACGAAGCCGGGCGCATCGCCCTTTGGCGAGGCGTCGCAGCGCCCCGACGGGTCGCTCGAGGCAATGACGAGGAAAGGCGACAGCGCGATAAAGGCGCGCGAATGCTTTTCGAGCCGCGGCAGCTGCTTCTTGACCGTGCGCTCCATCGGCTCGCCATAGATTTCGCGGATCTCGGCTATGTCTTCGATAATGTCCACCCTCGCCTCCTTTAGCCTCGCGTCCCTTGGCAGGCCGCGGCTACTATGCACAAAGAAAGCGGCAATCTCCAGGCGGAGAAACGCGCAATGGGCGTGAGCGTTGCCCGCGAGGACCGGCCCGAGGGCGGCTATCTGGCGCGGCTCGTCATCGACAATGCCAGTAAGCTCAACGCGCTCAACCGCGAGCTGATGGTCGAGATCGTCGAAGCGGTAAAGGCGCTCGAAGTCGATCCGGAGCTGCGGCTGGTGATCGTCACCGGGGCCGGCGAGCGCGCTTTCGTCGGCGGGGCTGACATCAACGAGCTCGCGGCGCTCGATACCGACAGCGCGCGCGAATTCATCACCCTCGTGCATCGCTGCTGTGACGGATTCCATCGGCTGCCGGTGCCCGTCATCGCGCGGATCGACGGTTACGCGCTCGGCGCCGGGCTGGAACTCGCCGCCGCCTGCGATCTGCGCGTCGCCAGCAACCGCGCGGTGTTTGGGATGCCCGAGGTCCGGGTCGGCATCCCCTCAGTCGTCGAGGCGGCATTGCTGCCGCAGCTTATCGGCTATGGCCGCGCGCGTCGTTTGCTGCTGACGGGTGTGTCGATCGACGCGGACGAAGCGCTCGCCTGGGCATTGGTCGATGCCGTCGTCCCGCCCGACCGGCTCGATCCCGTCGTGGAGCGCTTTGCCGCCGCGATCCTCGCCGGCGGACCGCATGCGATCCGATTGCAGAAAAAACTCATCCTCGATTGGGAAGAACTGCCGACCGGAGCTGCGGTGGCGCGCGGCATCGAGATTTTCGCCGAGGCTTATGCGACCGACGAGCCGCGACGCATGGCCGAGGCCCAGCTCGCGACGATGCGGGCTCGCCGGTCACCGAATAATCGGAGACGGCGCTAATGTCGCGGAAAAATGGGCCGCATCGCGAACTCGCGGATGCGATCGGCTTCAAGCCGCATTATCTCGAGCACCGCTCGCGTTTGCAGGACCGCCTGCTGAAGGGTGGAGCCGAAAACCTGCCGGATTACGAAATTCTCGAAATCCTGCTCGCCGCCAGCAATCCGCGCGGCGATACGAAGCCGTTGGCAAAAGCCCTGATCGACCATTTCGGCGGGTTGGCCGCAGTGCTCAGCGCGCAGCCGGAGGCGCTCCAAGAGGTCAAGGTCGAAATCGACGGCAAGCGGCGCGGGCTGGGCGTGGCGGGCGTCGCGATGTTGAAGGCCGTACGCGACGCGGCGCTGCGCCTCTCAGAATCGCAACTCCGCCAATCCGACGTCATCGGCTCGTGGGACAAGCTGATCGATTACTGCAAGGCCAATATCGCACATGGCACGGTCGAGGAATTCCATCTGTTGTTTCTCAACCGCAAAAACGAGCTGATCAAGCATGAGCGGCAGCAGCGCGGCACGATCGACCACACGCCGGTCTATCCGCGCGAGGTCGTCAAGCGGGCGCTCGAATTGGATGCCTCAGCCTTGATCCTCGTGCACAACCACCCCTCGGGCGACCCGACGCCCTCGAAGGCGGACATCGCGGTGACGCGCGAGATCATCAATGCCGCGAAGCCCCTCGGCGTCACGGTGCACGACCATTTGATCATCGGACGTGGCCGCCACACCAGTCTCCGCGATCTCGGCCTGTTGTAACGCCACGTTAACATGGCGATGCCCCGGTCGGCGGCCGCTCGGGGGCCGATTCGCGCGCGCCGGTCGGCGTGCTTGTGCACAACTCGGTGGATCGTTTTCAGGCGAGCGAGAGTAACTGTCGTTTTCCGTGGATAGCGCAAGCCGCGACTCCTTTTCGGATTGCGCGGTCGAGGCCGTCCGCTACTGTCGCCAGGTTCACTGAAATTACTCATGCGCCCCGATCGAAATGCGGTGAGCAGCGCTTCCATAAATGCGACCGATGTCGAAATAGCGGCGAGCCGATTGCGGGTCGTCTCCTGTAAGACCGCACTCGCCTGTTTGGATCGCGTTCGCGGGGCCGACGGTAAGCGAATGACGGCAGCAGCGATTGGGCTCGTCGACGACACGGATAACAGCGAGCTGCCGCTCGACCGGCTGATAGCCGGCGCGAGAAAAGGTGGGCTTCGCCTGCGCTCGACCAGCTTTAATTGGCGCGGCCTCCTGATCGCGACAGCCAGCAAGACAGTTCTGCTGCTCCTGAAGAACGGCAATGTCGTCGTCGTGCTGGGAACCGGGCGTGAGGGCGTTGAGGAGATCGTGGTTTCCGATCCGCTCTATCAGGATGGTGAGCCTTTCTTTCTTCCGCGTATCGCGCTGGAACATGCCTGGGGCGGCGAAGCGCTGATCGTCAAGCCGAACCGCAGCAAGGGAGAGCGCGCGCTCGCCTGGTATTTTTCGATCTTGTCGGTCTTGGGGCTGGCCGCGGGCGTTTTGCTGCTGTCAGAAGCCGCTATCGACGTGACGGTCGCCGGCTCCCATTCGCCGCCCAGCGAAAACACGCTCGGAACCTCGGCAGGCGAGGCCGCCGGCGGCTTCGTCTCGAACAGTGACCAAACCGCCGCCGTCTTCGCAGAGGGGGAAACGCCAAAGCCGGTCAACGCTGCGCCGGGCAGCGATAGGGTAACGGAAGCGATTGACATCAGAGCAGGAGGAAATTCGCCGGCGGATATCGCGGCGGCGTCAGCCGGCGAGGTGCGAAATCCTGAACCGGGCGCTTCGGACAGCTCGAAAGCATCGGCGCCGATACCCAGCGAGCCCACCGCACAGCAGATGGCGGCGCGGATTGACGACAATAGCAAGAGAATCCCCGAGCCGCTTGCCGGGGAGAGAGCGCAACGGGTACCGCCGCCAGCCGGCGTCCCCGCGGCGCCAGCCCGCAACCCTGCGACCAAAGCATCACCGAGCGGCTTATCCGGGGCTGAAGTCGAGGCCCTTCTCGCGCGGGGCGACGCTCTCGTTGCCAAGGGTGATATCGCGTCGGCGCGGCTCTTCTACGAACGCGCCGCCGAAGCCGGGGACGGCCAGGCAGCGCTGCGTCTTGGTGAATCGTATGACCCGGCGTTCTTGGCGCAGGCCCATTTGAGCGGTGTGCGCGGCGATGCCGTGGCGGCGGCACATTGGTATCAGCGGGCTCGTGAACTGGGCATCACCGAAGCCGAAACCCTGTTGCAAACCATCCTGCCCGAGAAAGATCAGCGACGGCCATGATCCGAATTCTGCGCACCTTCATCTTGACCGCCTTTCCCGTCGTGACCGCGCTCGCGCCGGCGATCGCACAGCAATCGGTTGTAACCAACCGCGGCGTCGTCGAGCTTGAAACCGCCGGCACCGCCGGCATATCGGTGCGTATCGGGGAAGAACTTGCCAATTTGATCGACGATGGCGCGACGCGGCGGCTCGTGCCCGTCGTCGGAAAAGGCGCGTTGCAAAACCTGATCGACCTTAAATATCTGCGCGGCATCGATATCGCGATCCTGCCGGTCGACGTGCTCGACTACGCCCGGGAGCAGAAACTGATCTCCGCGACGGATCCCGGCGCTTATTACATCACCAAACTTTACAACGAAGAATTTCACCTGCTGGCACGAGGCGAGATCAAGACTCTCATGGATCTCGCGAACCGCAAGCTGAATGTCGGCCCGCATGGCAGCGGAACGGCAATAACCGCGGCCCGCCTCTTCGAGCAATTGAAAATCCCTGTCACCTTGACGAACGAACCGCAGGAGGTTGCGCTCGAGGCGCTCCGGAAGGGGCAAATCGCCGCCGTGGCATTGGTCGCTGGCAAGCCGGCACCTCTCGTCCAGAGCATCAAGGAGCCGGACCTGCATCTGGTCGACATCCCTTTTGATAATGCGGCGGGCGAGATCTATGTGCCGACCCGGCTCACGGCGGCGGACTACCCGGAACTGGTGCCCGCGAACCAACCGATCAAAACGATTGCGGTCGGCGCCGTGCTCGCGGTTGCGGAGCTCCGTTTCGTTCCCGAGCGGAACCGCAATGTGATGAACTTCGTCGAGACATTCTTTACCGGTTTTCCATCGCTGCTGGAACCCGGGCACCATCAAAAATGGCACGATGTCAACCTTGCCGCCGATCTGCCGGGCTGGCGGCGCTACCCGCCGGCCGAACAATGGCTGCAGAAAAATATGCAGATCGCCAAATCGCCGAGCGCCGACGAGATGCGGCTGATGTTTTCCCGGTTTCTCGATGAGCGCCGGCAGGCTAATGGCGAGGCGCCGCTGCCGGTGCAGGAAAAGAGTGCGCTCTTCCAACAGTTCCGCGATTGGCAGACAGGTCAGCCGCAATGAATTGCGCAGTGCTTCGCGCTGCTCCCGTCCGGGAGTTCATCAGGGCTGCCGGAGAGACCGCCGCGCGGATGATCGCGCGTGTCGCAGGAGCGGCGTTGGCCATCGCGTTTTTTGTGCCGCAACCGGCGCAGGCCGCGGACGTACCGAAGCGCGGCGGGATTTTGGAATTCGCCTCGACCGTGGAGCCCGGTAATTACGATTGCCACGGCAACACCTCGTTCGCCTTTCTGCATCCGGTGGCGCCGCATTATTCGACATTGCTCAAATTCGACGCCGCCAACTACCCGCAGATCGTCGGTGATCTGGCGCAGTCCTGGGAGGTGTCGGCGGACCGTCAGACCTACACGTTCAAATTGCGGCCGAATGTGTTGTTTCATGATGGGACGCGGTTGACCTCGGCAGACATTAAGGCGAGTTATCAGCGCATCATTCATCCGCCGCAGGGCGTTACCTCATCGCGGCAGGTCGATTTCGGCGCCATCGCGGCGATCGACACGCCCGACCCGCTGACCGTCGTCTTCCGTCTGCAATGGCCGGATGCGGCGATGCTGGCGAATTTCGCCTCGCCCTGGAACTGCATCTACAGTGCAGTGAAGTTGGCCGAGGACGGCGCGGCGTTGGGAGAAGTATTTTCAGCCCGGCAAGCCTTATCTCGACGGCTACGAGGCCCAGTTCATGGCGCCGGCGGCGGTCATGAAGGCATTGGAGAGCGGCCGCATCATGGCTGAGTTCCGCGGCGTGACGCCAAGCCAGCGCGACCAGCTGGCCGAGATCGCGGGCGACCGCATCGCGACTACCGAGAGCGCGTGGCTCTCCAACCTGCTTGTCGTCTTCAACACACAGAAGAAGCCGTTCGACGATGCGCGCGTCAGGCGTGCGCTGTCCCTGGCGATCGACCGTTGGGGGGCGGCCGAGCGGCTGCAAGGCACCACTTTTTTGAAATATGTCGGCGGCCTTATGCGTCCAGGCGCCAATCTGGCGATGTCCGAGGCGGAACTCACGGCGTTGCCGGGTTTCTCGCGCGATATTGTCTCGGCGCGCGCCAAGGCGAAACAGCTCCTCGCCGACGCGGGCGTCGACAAGCTCTCGCTGACCGTGCTGGTGCGCGATATCCCGGTTCCGCATTACGCCGGCGCCGGGCTGCTCGTTGAGAGCTGGAAAGAGCTCGGCATTACCGTAGCCCAGGACCGCCGCAACATCTGGGATTGGCAGAAGATCGTCGACGCGCGCGATTTCGACGTCGCGCTCGATTTTTCGGGCGACTTCTATGACGACCCGACATTCCAGCTGACCAAATACGTGTCGCACGACCTCTCGCCGGTCAATTTTTCGGGCTCCACCGATCGCTTTCTCGATGCGATGTTCGTCGCCCAGGCCATGACGACCGACCCGCGTCAGCGCGCGAAGATGGTGCGCGATTTCGAGCGGCACGCGCTCAACGAAGCGTACACAGTGCCGCTCCTGTGGTGGAACCGCATCGTCGCGCACTCCTCAAAGCTGAAGGGCTGGAACATCACGCCTAGCCATTTCATCGGCCAGGATCTTGCCGATGTTTGGATTGCCGGGGACACGGCGACCATGTCGGCCCATGATCATGTGTCTCGTTGACGCCCGCGCGAGCGCTCCCGAAATCCGCAGCGACAGCATAGGACGGCAGTACCATGGCTAGGCCGCACCCCGACGCCGGCTCTCGCGGCAACCAGTATCCCATTCCGGCTAGCATGAAGGCTTGGGTCCTGGGCGGGCCGGAGGAGCTGTCGGTCGTTGAGAAGCCGGTCCCAGAGCCGGGGCCGACCGAGGTTCTCGTGCGCGTCGACGCGATAGCGGTATGTGCGACCGACATCGAGGTCATGCGTCACGGCGTCCCGGCGATGATCGATGGCGGGTTGCCGTTCAATCGCGGCTTCACGCCCGGCCATGAATACATGGGTACCATCGTGAAGCTCGGTCCGACCGTCGACGAATTTCAGGTCGGCGAGCGCGTCACGGTGGAGGTTCACGCCGGCTGTGGCCGCTGCCAACGCTGCCGTGAAGGCATGTATACCTCTTGCCTGAATTACGGTTATCGCGCGAAAGGACATCGCGCCAATGGCTTCAGCACCGACGGCGGCTTTGCCGAATATGCGGTCAACAACATCAACACGCTTGCGCACGTTCCGGACGACATGAGCGACGCCGAGGCGACGCTCGGAGTCGCTAAAGCCTTGGGGGCGCAGCCGGTGATCCTCACCGGCACGCGCGACCGCCGCCTCGAAATGGGCAAGCGGCTCGGCGCCGATCATATCGTCAATGTCGGCCGCGAGGACGCGGTCGAGGCGGTGCAGCGGCTAACCGGTGGTAGGGGCGCACAGTACGTGCTCGAATGCTCGGGCGCGCCCAAGGCGCTCAATGAGGCGGCGCGGATGGTCAACCGTGGCGGACGGATCTGCCTCGCGGCATTCCCCGCGGATCCGGTTCCCGTCGATCTCGCCTACCTCGTGCGCAACAACATCTACGTGTTCGGGATTCGTGGCGAGGGCAAGAGTGCGACCCACCGCGCCGCCGCGCTGATGGCGCAAAAGCGCTTCGATGCCAAGCTGATACACACGCATACTTTTTCGTTCGCCGAGGTGCCGACCGCGATCCGCTATGCTCGCGAGCGCATCGAAGATGCGATCAAGGTAGTCGTGCAGATTCGCGAGACGTGATCCGTATTTTGGGGGGCCATGCATGACGTTCGCCTCGACTGCGGACATCAAGACGCTTCTGGGGAGCGCACCCGGTTGGCGGTCGGCGTTCAAGAAGCTTTATGTGCAAGTGCTGATCGCGATCGCGCTCGGGATCCTGCTCGGAGCCGTATGGCCGAGCCTTGCCATCGATATGAAGCCGCTCAGCGACGGCTTCATCACACTAATCCGCGCCGTCGTGCCCCCGATCATCTTCGCAACGGTGACGGTGGGTATCGCCAAGATGGGCGACATGCGACGGGTCGGTGCTGTTGGGGTGAGGGCAATTATTTATTTCGAGGTCGTCTCGACAATTGCCCTCGTCGTCGGGCTGATCGTCGGCAATTTGTGGCAACCCGGCGCCGGGCTCCATATCGCGCCCGCCTCGCTCGATGAGAAGGCGGTAGCAGGTTATATATCGAGCGCGAAATCGCTGACCATTGTCGACTTCCTGGTGAAGATGATCCCGTCGAACCTTGTCGGCGCGATCGCGCAGGGCGATCTCTTGCCGGTCCTGGTCATCGCGATCCTGTTCGGCTTCGCGCTGTGCCAGATGGGCGAGCGCGGCCAGCGCCTGGTCTCGCTGATCGATGATGCGATGCACGCGCTGTTCGGCATTGTCCGCATTGTCATGTATGTCGCGCCGCTCGCCGCCTTCGGCGCAATCGCCTTCACGATCGGGAAGTTCGGGTTCGGCATTCTTGCCAGCCTGGGCCAGCTGGTCGCGAGCATCTATCTGACCTCGATCCTGTTTGTGCTCATCGGCTTCGGCGCCATCGCCTGGCTGTTCGGTTTGCCGCTCCTGAAGATCATCCGCTACTTCAAGGATGAGTTGCTGATCGCCTTCACGGCGACCTCCGGCGAGGCGATGATCCCCCGCTCCATTGAAAAATTGCAGCGTATGGGCTGCTCGGAGGAGACCGTCGGGTTAGTCCTGCCGACGGGATTCTCGTTTAATACCGACGGCACCGCGATCTACATGACCATGGCGGTCCTGTTCATCGCGCAGGCACTCGACATCGAGCTGAGCCTGGGTCAGCAGCTGATGATGCTGTTCATCATGCTGTTCACCTCGAAGGGCGCGGCCGGGGTCGCCGGCGCGGGGTTTGTCGCGCTTGCGGCGACGTTACCGACACTCGGGATCCTGCCGGCGGCGGGGCTGACGCTGCTATTAGGGGTTGAACGCTTCATGTCGGAGATCCGCGCCGTCACCAATCTGTTCAGCAACATCTTCGCGACCCTCGTCGTATCGAGATGGATGGGCGAGCTTGATGCAGGGCGTCTGGAGCGCGTCCTCCAGGGGGATTTCGAACGAGAGAACAACGGCTCTGCTTCCGCCGCCGTACAGTCTTGATGCAAACCTTTGAGCCAGCTTGGAACATTAGAGGATCAGGCCAAATGTGGACCCTCACCCCCGACGACATCCGCCGCGCCAAGGACGAATTGATCCAGCGCCGCAGCGCGGCCGAGGCTCAGCATGCCGAAGAGCTGAGGGTGCATGAGGCCCGGCATGCCGAGGAGCTGAAGACGATCGACGCCGAGCTGGCGGAAGTCACCGGGATTGAGCAGGCCGTGGACAGCTTCGCGCGCAAATACAAACCGGCCGCGGCGCCTAGCGCCGCCGAGCAACCGGAGTTTGCCAAAGGGCTGACCACGCCGGTCAGGCTGACGGTGGGCAGCAGAAATTGGGGCGACACCCGGTTCACCCCAGTCGCCTCGGCCTCCGGCGACTAGGAAGGCCGGGGACTACGATGCCCGAGCGCGGCTCGCGCCGGGGCGAAAGAACAGCGCGAGTTTAAGGCTCTCGGCGATCCGCTCGGCCTTGTCGCGGAAGCGAGCGGCGACCAGAGCGGCGATGCCAGTTCGGGGATGTCGTCGAAAGGCGCCACGATTTCGGACAAGCGTCGGGTACCGGTTTCACATGGTGCCTGGTCTCATCTCCGGCGAGACGGCAGGACGCCGCGCGGGACTTGCGAAGAGCCGCTAAAGGACTCCCAGGCCGCCGAGTGCGCCGCCGGCGGCGACCAGCCAGAGCGGGTTGATCCGGGTCGCGAGCATCAGCCCGACCGCCGCTCCAGTCATCG
>VAZF01000740.1 GCA_005888425.1 Alphaproteobacteria bacterium | reverse complement strand
TTTGCCGGCAACGTCGTCAAGGCGATGGGTGGTGCCACGCGAGGCTATCCGGTGGTGAGCCGCATGCTGGCGAAGCGCGCGCCCGCCGCTCCGGAACCGGCGGCATTGAAGGCGCGGCTCGACGACGAATTGCGCGCCCGCGTGCATGCGGTCGAGCGGCTGACCCCGAAGATCGTCGAGGTCGTCGTCAAGGCGCCGATGGCGGCACGCGCCTTTCAGCCCGGACAGTTCTACCGGCTGCAGAATTATGAGGCGCATGCCCAGCGGGTCGACGGCACGACCTTGGCGATGGAAGGGCTGGCGCTGACCGGCGCCTGGATCGACCGCAATGAGGGCCTCTTATCGACGATCGTCCTCGAAATGGGCGGCTCGTCCGATCTGTGCACATTGTTGCAACCGGGCGAGCCGGTCATCCTGATGGGCCCGACCGGGACGCCGACCGAGACCCCATCGGGCGAGACCGTGCTCTTGGTCGGCGGCGGGCTCGGCAACGCCGTCCTCTTCTCGATCGGTGCGGCATTCCGGGCCGAGGGCTCGCGCGTTCTCTATTTCGCCGGCTACAAGACGATCGAGGATCGCTACAAGATCGCCGATATCGAGCGCGCCGCCGACAGCGTCGTGTGGTGCTGCGACGAGGCGCCGGGATTTCAGCCCGGGCGGCCGCAGGACCTCGCCTTTGTCGGCAATATCGTGCAGGCGATCGAGGCCTATGGTTCGGGCGCGCTCGGGCCGGTCGAGATCCCGCTCGCCGAGGTCGACCGCATCATCGCGATCGGCTCCGACGGCATGATGAACGCCGTCGGCCAGGCCCGGCGCGCCGCGCTGAAGCGCTATTTCCGCCCGGGGCACCGCGCGATCGCGTCGATCAACTCGCCGATGCAATGCATGATGAAGGAGATCTGCGCCCAGTGCCTGCAGCGCCATTACGACCCGGCGACCGGCACCGAGACGGTGGTGTTCTCCTGCTTCAACCAGGACCAGGATCTCGACCGCGTCGATTTCCGCACATTGCGGCGGCGGCTGTCGCAGAACGGCGCGCAGGAGAAGCTGACAAAGCTATGGATCGACCGCTGCCTGCGCCATCTCGGCTGGCGCGCCGCGGCCGCGGCGGAATAAACGCCATCGCCTGGTGAGAAAAAGAAAGCCCCCGGATGGGGGGCTTTCCGCCGCAAAAGATGCTGCGATTACGGGTTGCAGGAGCTGTCGCCAACCGCGCAGGCGTTACCGGTACCCGCGTCGCCCGGGTTGGCGCCAGGCGCGGTGGTGCCCGCCCCGCCGCCAAGCCCGCCGGCGCCGGCTCCGCCCGGTCCGCTCGTGCCCGGCCCGCTCGTACCGCCGGGCGTCCCGGCGCCCGTGCTGCCGACGCCGCTCGTGCCGGCTCCCGTTATGCCGCCGGCACCCTTGCCGGTCGCGATAGCACCGCCGGTGATCCCGCCGGCACCTTTACCGGTCGCGATAGCGCCGCCGGTGATGCCGCCGGCACCCTTGCCGGTCGTGACGGTGCCACCGGCGATCCCGCCGGCACCCTTGCCGGTCGTGATGGTGCCGCCCGGCGTG
>VAZF01000739.1 GCA_005888425.1 Alphaproteobacteria bacterium | reverse complement strand
ACGATGGCACGGCCGAGCGGCGCGGCCGCGGCGAGGGCGCCGTGGGCGAGGCTGTCGAGATCGGGACGGAGCTCGGCCTGCGGCTCAGGCGCGGCGCAGGGCCGGAGTTCGGATTGGGGTAGGCACGATGCTTTTACCGAGTCCCCCTCACCCTGCCCTTTTCCCCAATGGGGAGAGGGTTAGCTGGGGCTAGCGGAGCAATTCGGTCTTCTGGATCGTGCGCAGGCCGCCCTCGCAGGCCTGGCGATGCAGCCATTGCGGCGGCGTCAGCGTGCCATGCAGCACGTCGTCATAGAGGTAGACCGGCCAGCCCAGCACGAACACGACATCGCTGACGACATCGGTGTTCTTTTCCGGGCACGGGCCGGTCGCGAAAAACCCGATCGCGAGCAGCACGACCCCGATGATCAGATAAAACGCGATCAATGCGCGCATGACACAGCCCCCTGCTTAGCAAGTGATCACGCACTTCATCCAGACGCAGGCGAGCGCCCTCGCCGCTTGCTTATTCCGTCATCCTCGGGCTTGGCCCGAGGATCCACGAGTGTCTATTCGTGGATGGCCGGGTCAAGCCCGGCCACGACGATTTAACGGGCGAAGCTTCGGCTTTTAAAAGACGCCGTCGTTGCGCAAGGCGGCGATATCAGCGGCGGCGAGGCCAAGCCAGCCGCCGAGCACCTCCTCGGTGTGCTGCCCGAGCGCCGGCGCGCCTTTCAGGCGCACGCTCTTGCCGTCGACGCGCACCGGCCAGGTCGCCATCTTGTCTTCGCCATTGTGGTGCTTGACGTGCTGCATAAAACCGCGCGCCTCAAAGGTCGGCTCGTTCTGCAATTCCATCGTGTCGAACACCGCGCCGGCCGGGACGCCGATCGCGATCAATTTCTCCATCGCGTCGCGCTTGTCGTGCTTCGAGGTCCACTCGCCGATGATGCCGTCGAGCTCCTCGCTGTTCTGCACGCGCACATCGCCGGTCGCAAAGCGCGGATCCTCGATCAAATCCTCGCGGCCGATCAGTTTCATGAGGCGTGTCCAGTGCTCCGGATTGGCGCGGCTCGTCGTGATGTAGAGGTAGTCGTTGGGGCCGCCGCCCTTCGCAGGGAAAAGCCCGGCGGGCGCATTGTTGCCGGCGCTCGGCTTCGCGCCGCGGCGCTGCGCCGGCTTGCCGGTGCGCATCATCGTGGCAAAGCAGGTGCGCATGTAATGCACCATCGCATCCTGCATCGCGATTTCGAGGAGCCGCCCCTGGCCGGTGCGGTTGCGCTCATGCAGCGCACCGAGGATCGTCGCCGCCATCAGCATGCCGGTGCCGGTATCGCCAAAGGAAAGGCCGGGCTTCACCGGCGGCTTGTCGGGCCAGCCGGTGACGCTGATCGGGCCGCCGGCTGCCTGCGCGATCATGTCGAAGGCAAGCCCCTTCTCGTGCGGGCTGCCGCCGGCAAAACCCTTGACGCGGCAATAGAGGATGCGCGGGTTGATCTTCTTCACCGATTCGTAGTCGAGCCCCAAGCGCTCGATCGTGCCGGGCGCCATGTTCTCGGCCGTGATGTCGGCCTTCTTCAGCAGCTCCTTGACGATTTCCAATCCTTTTGGGGATTTCAGATTGATCGCGATCGATTTTTTGTTGGCGTTGAACTGGCGAAAATACCAGGGATCATCATCGGGCTTGCCCGGGCGTAGGCGGCGGCTGGGATCGCCGCGGCCGGGGTTCTCGATCTTGACGACCTCGGCGCCAAACCACGCCAGAACCTCGGTGCAGGTCGTGCCTGCCTCGAATTGCGTGAAATCGACGACCTTGACGCCGTCGAGAAACTTGAACTCCTGTGTCACGTCAGTCACGGCTGTTTCCTCCTCATTGCGATGGGTTTCGCTCCGCTCAACCCATCCTACGATTCATTATCACCGCGGCGGGTGGGCGCGGACGAAGTCCTCGTTGACATCGGCGCCCCAGCCGGGGCCGGTCGGCAGCAACAGATCGCCGTTTTCGATGACCGGCGGTTTGGTGACGATGTCGTCCTTCCAGCGTACATCGTCGATGTCGATCTCCATGACTTTGAAATTCGGCACGACCGCGCAGAAATGCGCGCTGATCAGCGAGCCCAAATGGCCGTTGAAATTATGCGGCGCGACGTTGACCTCGTAGGCGTCGGCCATTGCGGCGGCCGGAAATTGCGGCGGCCATAAATCGATTCGAGCGACGCGATCGGCGTGCGTGCCGAGCGGCGGATCAACGCCAGCCCGGCCGGGTCGTAAAGGTCGATCTCTAGCCACACCATGTCGAGCGGCTCCAAGGCGCGCGCCAGTTTGAGGTAACCGTCGATCTTGTAATTAAAGTTGGTGTCGAGATGCAGCCCGACATCGCGTCCGGCGCCGCGGCGGAAAGCCTCCAATTGCGCGACCGCGGCGTCGACGATGCGGTGGTCGACATTGAGTTCGGGAAAGCCCGGCGGGTTGCCGGTGCCGGGGCCGTACATCTGCGCCTTGCCGCCGTCGAAGCGGATCAAATTGGTCTTGAGCCCCTTGAAGCCCTTGCGCTTGACCTCCTCGCCGAGCGCGACGATGTCGTCCAGCGAGCGCACCGGATCGACCCCGGCCCATTCCTTGATGCGATCGGCATAGCGGGCGCGATAGGTGCCGCAATGCGACCAATAGACCTGCAGCCGATCACGCACCGGGCCGCCGAGCATTTCATAGACCGGCACCCCGAGTGCCTTTGCCTTGATGTCGACCAGCGCGTTCTCGATCGCGGCGATCGCCATCTGGTTGACGCCGCCCGCCGCCTGCCGGGTCGCGGCATAGAGCAATGCCGAGATCGCCTCGACAGGGCGCGGGTCGCGGCCGATCAGGAAACGCTCGGCGAGCTTCTGGATAATTCCGGTCAGCCCCTGCGCGCCGTAGCCCTCCATGTATTCCGACCAGCCGACGAGGCCCTCGTCCGTCGTGATCTTCAGAAAGGAATTGACCCGCCAGCCGGCGTCGCAATGCAGGTCTTCGATCTTGGTGATTTTCACGGAATGCTCCCGAGCCGCAGGCTGCCATCATGCGCCGCCGAAGCGCACCGGCTCAACCCCGCGCATGGAGGCAAAGGGCGATCTTAGGTAACGCGAAGGACGCGATGGATACGCGAAGGGCGCCATGGGTTTGGAGCGCCTCGCGTCCTTTGCGCACCCATAGCGCCCTTTACGTCAAATGGTTTGTCTAGATATAGACGCCTTTCATGCCGCCTTCGGGGTAGCGGGTGCCGGCCGCGGCGCCAACCGGGATGACTTCCGAGACCGTTTTGGCCTCCTCGGGAGTCAGCCGCACCTGCAGTGCGCCGAGATTTTCCTGCAGCCGCTCGATCCGCTTGGTGCCCGGGATCGGGATCACGTCGGGGCCTTGCGCCAAGAGCCAGGCAAGGCAGAGCTGCGCCACGGTGCAGCGCTTGTCGGCGGCGATCGCCTCGACGCGTTCGACGAGCGCGCGGTTCTTCTGAAAATTGTCGCCCGCGAAGCGCGGGTGACGGGCGCGGGTGTCGCCCTCGGCGAGGTTGGCGAAATCCGGCACGACGCCGGCGAGCAGGCTGCGCCCCAAGGGCGCGTAGGCGACAAACGAGATGCCGAGATCGCGCGTCGTCTTGCGCGTTTCCTCCGCCTCCTGGCGGTAGAGCAACGAATATTCGCTCTGCACGGCGGCGATCGGGTGTACCGCATGGGCGCGCCGGATGCGCTCGGGGTGCGCCTCGCAGAGCCCGAGGTGGCGCACCTTGCCCTGCTCGATGAGGCGGCTCATCGCGCCGACCGTGTCCTCGACCGGCACGCCCGGGTCGACGCGGTGCTGGTAGTAGAGGTCGATCGTGTCGATCCCCAGCCGCTTCAGGCTGGCCTCGCAGGCCTGCTGCACGTATTCGGGGCGGCCGTTGACGCCGTTGGCGCCGCCGGGCTGGCGGGTCTGGCCGAATTTCGTGGCGATGACGATGTTGTCAGGCCGGCCCTTCAGCGCGCGGCCGAGCAGTTCCTCGTTGTGGCCCCAGCCATACATGTCCGAGCTGTCGAAATGATCGATGCCGAGTTCGACGGCGCGCCGGATCAAGGCCTCGGCCGCCTTGTCGTCGCTCG
>VAZF01000336.1 GCA_005888425.1 Alphaproteobacteria bacterium | reverse complement strand
TTCCTGACGTCGATGTAATACTCCTTTGCACCGGCCAGCCCGCCGCCGCCCGGCGAAAAAATCATCTCGACGGTCTCGGCGGCGAGCTGGCGGCCGGCATCCGATGCGCCGGCCTGGACGATGACCGGCCAACCTTGGATGGGTCGGGCGATGTTCAACGGCCCACGCACCGACAGGAACTCGCCCTTATGGTCGAGCACGTGCATGCGGTCGGGATCGAAATAAATGCCTTCCTCGACATCACGGACAAAGGCGTCCTCGGCAAAGCTGTCCCACAAACCGGTCACGACGTCGAAGAACTCGCGGGCGCGGCGATAGCGCTCGCCGTGCTCCATGTGCTCGGTCAGCCCAAAATTCAGCGCCGCGTCAGGATTGGAGGTGGTGACCAGGTTCCAGCCGGCGCGGCCGCCGCTGATATGGTCGAGCGAGGCAAAGCGGCGGGCGATCACATAGGGCGGCTCGAAGGTCGTCGGAGGTCACCGTGGCGCTGCGCTTCAGCGCGGCCATCGGCATGTTGAGGACCGCCAAATGGTCGGCCATGAACCACGCGTCGAAGCGGCCCTGCTCCAGCTTTTGGGCGAAGCGGATCAGGTGCTGCAGGTTGAAGTTGGCGTCGGGGTAGGCGCCGGGATAGCGCCACCAGGCGGTATGAATGCCGACCGGGCGCATGAACGCGCCGAGCCGTAATTGCCGTGATGCCCTCATCCCCACAGCTCCCGGACCCTGTGTTCGGCTGATATTACCCGCCTCTGCGGCCGGCCGGTGCATAGTAGATTTGGAAACGGCGACAGGAGGTCCCGACATGGCCGATCGTTCAGGGTTGCTGATCCTGGTCGGGGCCGCGACGCCGCCGGGCCGGCTCGCTGCCGCGCTCGCCACCGCGGCTGAGGCCGCCCGGGCGGGGCATCCGGATATCGCCGTCGATATTCTCAATCTCGCCGACGCGCCGGTCGAAACCTGCGACGGCCGCCCGCTCGACGCCTATGGTCAGCCGACGCGCGAGGCGGTCGCGCGCATTGACCGTGCGGCGGCCGTGTTGATCGGCGCGCCGGTATATCGGGCGAGCTACCCGGGCGTCCTGAAGAACTTGCTCGACGTGACCCCGGTCGAGGCGCTGCAAAACAAACCCGTCGGCATCGTCGCGATGGGCGGCTCGCCGCATCATTATCTCGGCGTCGACACCCAGCTGCGGCAGGTGCTGGGCTGGTTCGGCGCGCTTGTGGCGCCGACCAGCGTGTATCTCACCTCCGGCGATTTCCGCGACGGCCAGCTTGCCTCCGAAACCGCTCGCGGCGATCTGGCCGCGTTGAGCGAGACCCTGATCACGCTGTCGGCCCGGATCGATCCGGCCTCGCTCGGCCCGTTGCCGCTGGCCGCGAAGCTCACCTGAAGGGTTCGGAGCGGGCGGCGCGCTCGCCGACCGACCCTGCCTCAGTTCTGCCGCAATCGTATGCTGCCCCTGATAAAGGTTCAGCTATAAAGAATTGCCAACACGATTGAAAATACTCCGATAATTCCTGTCGCGCCGAGTGGAGCTAAATCGAGTACTGTGTGACAGTATTCAACCGTTATGCTGCGGCACATTAACTGATTGTGTCAGACCGTATCACTCCGTAAATAGACCGTGACTGGTCCTGTTTGCGGAGATACGATGCCTCTATTTGCAGTTACGTCCACAAACCGTAAATCACGCTCATGGTTAATTAGGACTGCGGTAGTCGCAGCTTTGCTGGTTCCGGGCGCTGCGCAGGTCAAGGCCGATACCCGGATCGATCAGAACACCGCGACGAGCCGCGACCTGCAGGTCGCCGGTCTCCAAAAGGGGCCAGGTGGGGTTGTCCAACAAGCAGGCGTCGCGTCCTGGTATGGCCGGCACTGGCGCGGCCGCAAAACCGCCAGCGGCATGATCTTCGATGAGCGGCAGCTGACCGCCGCAAGCCTCGTTCTGCCGTTATCGACGCGGGCGCGGGTCACCAATGTGCAGAACGGCCGCTCGGTCGATGTTCTCGTCAACGACCGCGGACCCTATGCTGGGAACCGCGTCATGGATCTCTCCGAGCGCGCCGCAGAGCTCCTCGGCATCACCAGATCGGGGCTGGGGCAGGTCGTTATCCGGGCGCGCATGGCGCAAGCCGCGACGTCACGCGCCGGCTAGTTAGGCCGCTTCTCACATTGAAGGAGCCCTGCGATCGGCGGGGCTCTTTTTTTGCCCAGGGTGCTAAGCCTTGAGGATCGTGTCGCGGGCCAGGCCAAGCCGGGCACAGACATTGCGCGTATCGACGACGAGCGGGCAGGCCTCGACGAGGGCGGCGTAATCGACCGCGTCGTGATCGGTGCAGATCAGCGCCGCATCGATCTCAGCGAGCGCTTCCCGCGTCAGCGCGGTCGAGCGGCGGCCGGCGAATTCGCGGTGCTCTCGCGTCGATGGGATCTCGGTGAGGAACGGGTCGTGATACGCGACGATAGCGCCGCGCTCTTCGAGCAATTCCATGATCTTCAGAGCCGGGCTTTCGCGCATGTCGTCGACATTCTTTTTGTAAGCGATCCCGACGACGAGCACCCGCGCCCCCTTGATGGCGCGACTGCTCCGTTCGCTGAGCGCGCTGATCAGCTTGCTGATGACGTGGCGCGGCATCGCGGTGTTGATCTCGCCGGCGAGTTCAATGAACCGGGTGGCGAGATCGAACTCGCGCGCTTTCCAGGTCAGGTAGAACGGGTCGATCGGGATGCAGTGACCGCCGAGACCGGGCCCGGGATAAAACGGCATATAACCGAAGGGCTTTGTCTTCGCCGCCTCGATTATCTCCCAGACATCGATCCCCATCGCCTCGAAGACGACCTTGAGCTCGTTGACCAAGGCGATATTGACGGAGCGGAAGATGTTTTCCGTCAGCTTCACCGCTTCGGCGGCATCGGTCGAGGAAACCGGCACGGTACGCGCGACGACCTGGTCGTAAAACGCGCAAGCAAGGCGCATCGCCGGATCGCCGTCGCCGCCGACGACCTTCGGAATGTCGCGCGTGCCGAAACGGTCATTGCCCGGGTCTTCGCGCTCGGGCGAGTAGGCGCGAAAGAAATCGCGCCCCGACCGGAGGCCGCTCGTCTCGAGGATGGGGCGCATGATCTCGCGCGTTGTGCCGGGGTAGGTCGTCGATTCAAGGACGACGAGCTGTCCCGGCCGCAGATGCGGCGCGATGCTTTCGGTCGTGCGTACGACGTAGGTCAGATCGGGCTCGCGCTGCCGGGTCAGCGGCGTCGGCACGCACAGGATAATCGCATCGACTTCGGCGAGGCGGCGAAAATCGTCGGTTGCGGAAAAGCGCTCCTCGCGACGCAGCCTGGCAATGCTCTCGGGCTCGATATGACGGATGTAGGAGCCGCCGGCATTCAGGATATCGACCTTGTTGCGGTCGACATCGAAGCCGAGCGCCGGAAAGCCTTTCTCGACCGCCGCCCGCAGCAGCGGGAGCCCGACATAGCCGAGACCGACGATCCCGATCCGGGCCTTGCACCCGCGAAAGCGCTCGATCAAGGCTTCGACATCCGGGGCCGGCTCGACCACGGCAAGGGCTGGCTGGATGCTCATGCGGATCAGGCTCTTTAAGGTGAATAAGGCGTAGGCGGGTCAGGCGCTCTTAACAGCAGCGCCCAAGATTCTCAAGCGCGGTGCGGCAGGGCAGGGCGTCGCCCGAGCGCTTGACGTTCATCGCGTGAACGCGGTAGACCTTGCCCCCGGGAATCGGGGGGTTCTGAATCGTGCCGAAGCCGAGCCAGGAAACTGGCGATCCGGAGATAGTGCTGGGTCTTTTGACCTCGATCGAGCGTAACAGCGCGATCACCCAGCGCAAGCTCGCCGGCGATCTCGGCATCGCGCTCGGGCTCGCCAACAGCTACCTGCGCCGCTGTGTCCGCAAGGGTCTCATCAAGATCGGGCAGGTGCCGCTCAATCGCTATGCCTATTACCTGACGCCGCAGGGTTTTGCCGAGAAAAGCCGGCTCACTGCCGAATATCTCACCGTCTCGTTCAATTTCTTTCGCCGCGCCCGTTCGGATTGCGCCGAGCTGCTCCAGGAATGCGCCGCGCGCGGCTGGACGCGGGTGGCGCTCTGCGGCGCCGGCGATCTGGCGGAAGTCGCCGTCTTGAGCGCCGGCGAGAGCGAGATCGAGGTGGTCTGCGTCATCGATCCGGCGCGGGCCGGCGGCCGCTGCGTCAGCGTGCCGATCGTCGCCGATCTCGCCACGGCACAGCAGCATGGCGCGTTTGACGGGGTCATCCTGACCGACACGCAGGCGCCGCAGCGGCGCTTCGACGAGTTGATCGCAAGCGGGCCGGCTTATGGATTGTCCGCGGCCTGCGTCGTCGCGCCGAATCTGCTTGGGATCTCGCGCCTGACGGTTCCGGTTCCTGTTGCCGATCCCATTGCAGAGCCGGCGGTGGCAAGGAGCGCCCGGTGATCACCTGGTACGCCGTCTACACCAGGCCGCACGGCGAAGCAGCGGCGCTCGACAACCTGCTGCGGCAAGGCTACTGCGCCTATCTGCCGCGCTATAGGACGCGCGTGCGGCATGCCCGCCGTCTGCAGAGCGTGTTGCGCCCGCTGTTCCCGCGGTATCTGTTTGCCGGGATCGACCGCAGCTCGATGCCGTGGCGCCCGATCCTGTCGACGATCGGCGTCACCGATGTGGTGCGCGCCGGCGACGAGCCGCACCCGGTGGCGACCGACATTGTCACGACACTGCAGGAACAAGAGATGGCCGGCGCGTTCGACCGCCTCGGGCGCGGTGACGCGCTGCGGCTTGGCGAGTTCGTGCGGATCACCGCCGGCGCCTTTCAGGACATGATTGGGCGGCTGATCGAGCTGCGCGATCAGGACCGCGTCGTCGTGCTGCTGGATTTGCTGGGCCGCACCGTGCGCGCCCAGCTCGAGGCGGAGGCGGTCGAGGCCGCCTGAACGGCTCCCGGCGCAAGCCGGGGCGCCGCATTTGCGCATGTTGCCCGGGTGGCTGCGAGTCACCCGGACTGCGGTAGCATGGGAAGGGGCGTTTTTTGAACGATACGGAAGCTGCGATGCCGGTGCCGGTCGCGGTCATCGGGTGCGGTTATTGGGGCAGAAACCTGGTCCGCAATTTTGCCGAGCTCGGCGTGCTGGCGGCGATCTGCGATCCCGATCAGGCGACCGCCAGCCAGTTGTCTGCGCGGTACGGCGCGCCGGTCAGGGCGCTCGAGCCGATGCTGCGCGATCCGGCCATTGCCGGCGTTGCGATTGCGGCGCCCGCGGCGCAGCACGCGGCGCTTGCGACGGCGGCCTTGGAAGCCGGCAAGCATGTCTTTGTCGAGAAGCCGCTGGCCCTGACGGTGCCGGAAGCCGAGGGGCTGTGCACGCTTGCCGCGCAGCGCGGGCGCGTGCTGATGGTCGGGCATTTATTGCAGTACCACCCGGCCTTCATCGCGCTGCGCGAACTGGTGCGCGACGGCGCGTTGGGCCGCCTGCAATACCTTTACTCGAACCGGCTCAATCTCGGAAAGGTGCGGCGGGAAGAGGACATCCTGTGGTCCTTTGCGCCGCACGATCTGTCGATGATCCTGTCACTCGTCGGGCAGGAGCCGGTCGATGTGACGGCGACGGGCGGCTACTACCTGCACAAGACCATCGCCGACGTCACGACGACGCATCTGACATTTCCGGGCGGCGAGCAGGCGCATGTCTTTGTCTCCTGGCTGCACCCGTTCAAGGAACAGCGGCTGATTGTCATCGGCGACCGCGCGATGGCGGTATTCGACGACGCGCAGCCGTGGAACGAAAAGCTCGTTCTGTACCCGCACCGAATCGAGTGGCGGGAGACGATGCCGGTGCCGCGTCGCGCGGACGCCAACCCGGTGCCGCTCACCGAAGGCGAGCCGCTCAATCTCGAATGCCGGCATTTCCTCGATTGCATCGTGAGCGACGCGCGGCCGCGCACCGATGGCGCCGAAGGGCTGCGGGTGTTGCGGGTCTTGGCGCGGGCGAGCCAATCCTTGAAGCCGGCCCCCACCGCCAAGGCGGAAGATCCGGCGCCGGCTTATCCCGGCGTGAAAATTCATTCCTCCGCCTTTATCGACGAGCCGTGCGAGATCGGTGCGGGAACGCGGATCTGGCATTTCGTGCATATCCTGCCGCACACGCGCATCGGCCGCGATTGCTCGCTCGGGCAGAATGTCATGGCAGGTCCCGACGTCACGATCGGCGATAGCTGCAAGATCCAGAACAACGTGTCGCTCTACAAAGGCGTTACGCTTGAGGATGGCGTCTTTTGCGGTCCGTCCTGCGTCTTCACCAATGTCAACAACCCGCGCGCCGAAATCGAGCGCAAGGATGAGTTCCGGCCGACACTGGTGAAACGCGGCGCGACGATCGGCGCCAATGCGACGATCGTCTGCGGTCATACGATCGGCGAATACGCCTTTATCGCGGCGGGCGCCGTCGTGACCGGCGATGTGCCGCCCTACGCGTTGATGGCGGGTGTGCCGGCGCGCCGGATCGGCTGGATGAGCGCCGCCGGCGAGCGGCTCGGCGCCGATCTTGTTTGTCCGCGCTCCGGTCGCCACTACCGCGAGGCCGGTCCCGAGCGCATCGAGGAGATCGTCTGATGGCCGATGTCATGATCCGTCCGCCGGAGCCGATCGAGTTTGTCGATCTCGGCGCGCAGCGGCGCCATATCGGGGCGCGGATGGACGAGGCGATCCGGCGGGTCATCGATCACGGCCGCTTTATCCTCGGTCCCGAAGTCGCCGAGCTCGAACGCCAATTGGCGGAATTCTGCGGCGCCAAGCATGTGCTCAGCTGTGCCAACGGCACCGATGCCCTGGGCTTGGCGCTGATGGCGAAGCATGCGGGGCCCGGTCAGGCGGTTCTGGTGCCGTCCTTCACCTTCGCCGCGACGGCTGAAGTCGTCGCATGGTTCGGTGCGACGCCGGTGTTTGTCGACGTGTTCGACGACACGTTCAACATGGATCCGGGGAGCCTTGAGGCCGGTATCGCCGCGGCAAAGCGGCTCGGCCTCGATCCGGTCGGAGTGATCCCGGTCGATCTGTTCGGGCTGCCGGCCGCCTATGACGACATTCTCGAAATCGCCGCAGCTCATCGGATGTGGGTCATCTGCGATGCGGCGCAGAGCTTCGGCGCGGCGTACAAGGACCGCAAGATCGGCACGATCGGCGATCTGACGACAACGAGCTTCTTCCCGGCAAAGCCGCTCGGCTGCTATGGCGACGGCGGCGCGGTGTTCCTCGACGATGACGAAACGGTCGCGGTGCTGCGGAGCCTGCGCGTGCATGGCCAGGGGACCGACAAATACGACAATGTGCGCATCGGTATGAATGCCCGGCTCGACACGGTGCAGGCGGCGGTGCTGATCGAGAAGCTCAGAATTTTCGCCGAGGAGATCGAGGCTCGCCAGAAAATCGCAGACCGCTACTCCACGGCGTTGCGCGATCTGGTGCTGGTGCCGGAATTGCCTGACGGGCTCACCAGCGTCTGGGCCCAATATACGGTGCGGCTGCCCCCTGGCCGCGACCGCGACCAGGTCGCCGCTGAGCTGAAATCGCTCGGCGTGCCGACGGCGGTCTATTACGTAAAGCCGCTGCATCGCCAGACGGCCTATCGCGATTATCCGGTGGCGGGCAACGGGCTGCCGGTATCGGAACGGCTCAGCGAGGAAGTGCTGAGCCTGCCGATGCATCCCTATCTCGAAAAGCCGGTTCAGGACCGGATCATCGCCGCGCTCACCGAAGTGTTGCGGTAGCGCAGCGCATCGATCCGTCTCGCACCCGCCTCCGTCACAGCATCACCGAAGAACAAGGGCCTTCCATGGATATTCGTGGCAAGAAATTCGTGGTCATCGGCGGCGCCGGCCTGATCGGCTCGCATGCCGTGGATCTGCTGACCCGTCAGGATGTCGGCCAGATCGTGATCTACGACAATTTCATGCGGGGCACGCCGGAGAACATTGCCGACGCGCTGACCGATCCGCGGGTCAAGGTTTACGACGTCGGCGGCGACATCTGCCAAAGCGACATTCTCAATTCAGCGCTGAGCGGCGTCGATGGTGTATTTCACTTCGCGGCATTGTGGCTGCTGCAATGCCACGAATTCCCGCGCGCCGCCTTCGACGTGAATATTCGCGGCACATTCAATGTGCTCGAAGCGTGCGTCCAACAGGGCGTGAAGCGGCTCGTTTATTCATCCTCCGCGTCGGTTTACGGCGACGCCGTCGAGGAGCCGATGAC
>VAZF01000720.1 GCA_005888425.1 Alphaproteobacteria bacterium | reverse complement strand
CGATACGCCGGCTGATGTGCTCGACGACAGCGATGTCGTGGGCGATGAACAGATAGGAAAGCCCGAACTCCTTCTGCAGGTCGCCGAGCAGGTTGATGACCTGCGCCTGAACCGAGACGTCGAGCGCCGAAACCGGCTCGTCGCAGATGATGAGCCCGGGATTGAGCGCCAGCGCGCGGGCGATGCCGATGCGCTGGCGCTGTCCGCCCGAAAATTCGTGCGGGAAACGGTCGAGCGCCTCGGGCCGGAGCCCGACCTTGCCGGCCAGCATCTCGACCCGGTCGTTGAGGGCGCGGCCCCGCGCGACACCGTAATTCTTCAGGGGCTCGCCGATGATGTCGCGGATCTTGAGGCGCGGGTTGAGTGACGAGTAGGGGTCCTGAAAGACCACCTGCAACTCGCGGCGATAGGGGCGCATCTCGTGCCGCGACAATTGGTCGATGCGCTCGCCGTTGACGCGGATCTCGCCGGCGGTCGGCTCGAGCAATTTCAGGATCGTCTTGCCGGCGGTCGACTTGCCGCAGCCGCTTTCGCCGACGAGGCCCAAGGTCTCGCCCTCCGCGATGTCGAACGAGATACCGTCGACCGCATGCACCTGTCCGACGGTCTGCTGCAGGATCCCTTTCTTGACCGGGAAATGCTTGACGAGGTTGCGCACCGACAGGAGCGGCGTATCCGCAGTCGAGCGTCCCGGCACGGTCATGCGCGTGCCACTTCGTCGGAATGGAAGCAGGCGGCGTAATGCCCGGCTTCCTTTTGCTCGAAGACCGGCATCTCGCGAATGCAGATGTCGGTCGCAAACAGACAGCGTGCGGCGAACGGGCAGCCCGGGATTTCTTCCTTCAAGGACGGCACGGTGCCCGGGATCTCGGCGAGCCGTGGCAGCCGCTCGTCAGCGAGGCTGGCGCCGAGCTTTGGCACCGAGGTGAGCAGCCCGCGCGTGTAAGGATGCAGCGGCCGGCGGAACAATGTCCCGACCGGCGCCTCCTCGGCTTTGCGGCCGGCATACATCACGACGACGCGCTGCGCCATCTCGGCGACGACGCCGAGATCGTGCGTGATCAGCACGATCGCCGCGTCGATCTTCTGCTTCAGTTCGCGCATCAGATCGAGGATCTGCGCCTGGATCGTCACATCGAGCGCGGTCGTCGGCTCGTCGGCGATCAGCAATTTTGGATTGCAGGCGAGCGCCATCGCGATCATGACGCGCTGACGCATGCCGCCCGACAATTGGTGCGGATACTGGGAGATGCGGCGCTGCGCTTCGGGGATGTGAACGAGGCGCAGCATCTCGACAGCCCGGCGCAAGGCGGCCCGGCGATCGAGGCCCTGATGCAAGGTCAGCGTCTCGGCGATCTGGCGGCCGATCGTCAGCACGGGATTGAGCGACGTCATCGGTTCCTGGAAGATCATCGAGATGTCGTTGCCGCGAACCTCGCGCATCTCGGCTTCGCTGAGCTCGAGGAGGTCGCGGCCGGCGAGGCGGATCGAACCGGAGACGATGCGGCCCGGCGGAGAGGGGACGAGGCGCAACACCGACAGGGCGGTGACGCTCTTCCCGCAACCGGACTCCCCGACGATCGCCAGGGTCTCGCCGGGCATGACGTGAAACGACACGCCGTCGACGGCGCGGACGATGCCATCGCGGGTGAAGAACCAGGTCCGAAGGTCGGCGACTTCGAGGAGAGGCTGTCCGGCCTGAGCGGGCGCCGGGGGCGGTGCGGCGGCGGCCGTGGGTGTGGCCGTGAGGGGTTCGGAGATCGCCGCCATCAAATACTCACAGCCGGCGCGAGAGACGCGGGTCGAGCATGTCGCGCAACCCGTCGCCGAGCAGGTTAATTGCCAAGACCGCCAGCGACAGCATGATGCCGGGGAACAGCACGATGTAATAGGCAACCTGAAAGAGGCTGCGCCCCTCGGCCATGATGTTGCCCCAGCTCGGGATGTTCGGCGGGGTGCCGGCGCCGATAAAGGACAGGATCGCCTCGGTGATCATCGCGCCGGCAGCGACGAACGTGCCCTGGACAAGCAGCGGCGGCAACGTGTTCGGCACGATGTGGCGCCACAGGATCAGCGGAAAGCTGGTGCCGCTGGCGATCGCCGCCTCGACATAGGGCTGCTCGCGCAATGTCAGCACAATGCCGCGGACGAGCCGCGTCACCCGCGGAATATCCGCGACGGTGATCGCGAAGATCACGTTCTCCATGCTGGCGCGGGTCAACGCCATCAAGGCGATTGCGATCAGGACGGACGGGATCGACATCAACCCGTCCATTATCCGCATGACGATTGCGTCGACCCAGCGGGTAAAGCCAGCGATGACGCCAATCGCCAGACCGCAGGTGGTCGCGAGCAGCGCGACGCTGATCCCGACGATCAGCGACACCCGCGCGCCGTAAACCGTTCGGCTGTAGACATCGCGGCCGAGCATGTCGGTGCCGAACCAGTATTGCGCCGATGGCCAGCGCAGCCGCCGGATCGGCGACAAAGCTTGCGGATCGACCGTGTGGAGATAGGGGGCAAACACCGCCATCATCAACATCACGAGCAGCAGGACGCCGCCAAAGATCATCGTCGGATGGCGGCGGACATAGCGCCAAGCGCGCTGGCGCCATCCGACGCGCGGCGGCGCGGCCGGGGCGGAGAGAGCGATATCGCTCGGGGCGACGGTCATGTCTGGCTCAATAGCGGATGCGCGGGTCGATCAGCGTATAGCTGAGATCGACCAGCAGGTTGATCAGCACATAGGCGCCCGAGAAAATCAGGATGATGCCCTGGATAATCGGGTAATCGCGCCGCAGGATCGCGTCGACCGTCAGACGGCCGAGTCCCGGGATTGCGAACACGGTTTCGGTCACGACGACGCCGCCGATCAACAGCGCAACGCCGATGCCGATGATGGTCACGATCGGCACCGCCGCATTCTTCAATGCGTGACCGATCAGCACCTGCTGGCTGCCGAGGCCTTTCGCTTGCGCGGTGCGGATGTAGTCCTGTGCGAGCACGTCGAGCATGCTGGCGCGCGTGATCCGGGCGATCAGCGCGGCAAACACCATGCCCAGCGCGGCGCTTGGCAGAATCATATGCGACAGGAACGGCCAGAAGCCGGAGGTAATGCTGACATAGCCTTGCACCGGCAGCAGGTCGGCCCAGATCGCAAAGACAAAGATCAGCATATAAGCGAGCACGAAGATCGGCACCGAGAAGCCGAGCACCGCGAACACCATGACGACTCGGTCGATCCACGAGCCGGCCTTCCAGGCCGCCAAGACTCCCATCGGGATCGCCGCCAAAACCGAGATGATCAGCGTCGTGATCGTCAGCGCCACGGTCGGTTCGAGGCGCTGCTCGATAAGTTTCGAGACCGGCAGGTTGGTGAAGATCGAGATGCCGAGATCGCCTTGCAGGAGGCGCCACACCCAGCTGCCGAACTGGATGTAGACGGGCTCGTCGAGGCCGAGCTTGGCGCGGATGCGGACGATGTCTTCGACCGTCGCGGTATCGCCGGCGATGATCGCGGCGGGATCGCCCGGGCTCAGATACAGAAGCGCGAAGACAAAGATTGCGACGACCGCCATGACCGGGATCGTCGCCAGGATGCGCCGGACGATATAGGCGAACACTTAACGAGCCTGTCTGGAAGAAAACACTTTACCGCAGAGGACGCTGTGGTTTCGCAGTCGACGCGAAGGCGCTGTTGTGGCTCGGAGCCATCGCGTCCTCCGCGTACCCTCTGCGTCCTCTGCGGTGAAGCGTTTTATTGTCACTTTTTGTCGACGTTCCACAGGAACACCACCGGGGCGATGATGATGCCGTCGAGGTTTTTGCGATAGGCGGTCGGCACGACGAACTGGCCGGTCGGGACGTACGGCACCTCCGTGTAGGCTTCCGCCTGGATCTCGTCGGCGAATTTCTTTTGCGCTGCCGGATCGGACGCCTTGAACCAGGCGTCGATCAGCTC
>VAZF01000335.1 GCA_005888425.1 Alphaproteobacteria bacterium | reverse complement strand
GATTTCGTCGCGGTGAACGATTGCGGGCGCGCGAACCTCTGTGCGATGCGCGCCGATGCCGTCGACAGCTTCTACAATGTCGGCACCGGCAAGCGCACTTCGCTCAAGGAATTGGCCGAGATGCTGCTGCGGCTGACCGGCTCGAACCAGCCGATCCAATATGCGCCGCGCAGCCAGGCGACGCTGGTGCGCAACCGCATCGGCAGCCCGAAGCGCGCCACCGCCGAGATCGGCTTTGTCGCCGAGATGCCGCTCGAACAAGGGCTGCGCGAGCTGATTGGCTGGCGCAAGGCGCATATGACCGAGGTCGAGCAGCGCCGCATGCGGGC
>VAZF01000334.1 GCA_005888425.1 Alphaproteobacteria bacterium | reverse complement strand
TCGTTTTGCCGCCATTCGCGACACCGGCTTTGTGCCAGGCCTGGGCCTGGTCGGGACTGCTCATCAAGAAGCCGATCGTACCGCCATTGGCATGGCTGGCCGGCTTGCCGTCGATCGGTTTGGACACCATGAAGCGTCCGCCATTATGCGTGTAGGCAAGCCTTCCTCTGGCGTCCTCGGTGGCGGGCTTGGCGCCCATCGCGCCAAACAGCGCGTCGTAGAATTTCTTCGATCGGGCGATGTCGTTACTCCCGATCATGATATGGCTGAACATTCGGTCTGCTCCTGGTCAGAATCAGATATGCCCGCCGTTTCCGCGTCATGCGCAGAACACGGTTGCAGGCTGGGGACAGTATGACCGGAGATGCTCGGCAACGGAGAAAAATCTCTCCTCGCCCATCGTCGCGAGGTCCACTGCGGCGCCAGCCGAGCTTTTAGATGACGCCCTCCTCGGCCAGCCGCTCGACCTCGCTCGGGGTGCGTCCGAGCAATTCGGTCAGCACGTACATATTGTCCTCGCCATAGCACGGCGCGCCGCGGTTTATCGGGCCGCCGATATAGGCCGGGGTCTTCGTCATTTTCATCGGTATTTCGTAGACCGGCCAGGTGCCGATCTTCGTACCGGTGACTTCGGTGAGCCATTTGAGATGACGGAGTTGCGGGTCGTAATCGACCCGGTCCTCGGCATTCTGGCAAACGCCGGCCGGGATGCCGGCCTTCTGCAATTTCACCATGCAGTCGTAGCGATCTTCGGTGCGGGTCCAGGTCTCGACCGGCAACCCGCGCCAGCGCCTGCCATTCCGCGTCGGTGAAGCAGGCGATCGTGATCCAGCGGTCCTTGCCCGCGCAGCGATAAGCGCTGTGCGGCGCCGCCGGCTTATACGGCGAACGGTTGCCGTAGCGGCGGAACACGCGCCCATTGGCCGCCCAGTCGAGTATCGTCGCGCCGGTCAGAAAGATGCCGCTCTCGCATTGCGAGGCGTCGATCCACTGTCCCTCGCCGGTGCGCTCGCGGTGATAGATCGCACCGAGCAAGGCCAGCGCGTAACCATAGGCGCCCATCCAGTCGAGATAGGAATAGCCCCAGCTCACCGGCATCGCCGGTTCGGGCAGGCCTGACATCTCGGCCTGTCCGCCGAACGCCGCGGCGACCGGCCCGACCGTGCGCATGCGCCCATAGGTGCCGTGCGCGCCCATCCCCGATTGCTGGATGTAGATGATGTCGGGGCGGATCGACTTCATCACATCGTAGCCGAGGCCCAGTCGCTGCAGGACGCCGGGCGAGAACCCCTCGGCCACGACATCGCAGATGCGGATCATGTCCTTCGCGATCTCGAGGCCCTTCGGGTGGCGGATGTTGAGCGAAATGCCGCGCTTGCCGGAGTTCTTGTTGAGGAAATTGCCGCCCATGTCGGGGTCCTTGACCCCGGGCAGCGGCCCGGTCGCAGCGTCGCGCGCGGCGCGGCCGCCGACCGGCGCCATGCCCGCCAGCCGCGTGTCGGGGTTGTCCTTCCACTCGACCTTGTAGCTTTCCGCGCCCATCGCCGCCAGAAACCGCGTGCCGCCGGCGGAGGCGAGAAACCAGGCAAAATCGAAGATCCTGATCCCTTGCAGCGGAAACGGCTTGTTGTGCAATGCCGAGAGGCGTGGATTCTCGACCTTGCGTGGGCTTGTCGGCACGCAAGGCCGTCCCGCTCGTTCCCCGAGCACCGCCTCGGTGTCCTCGCCGAGCAGCGGCGCACGGCGGCCGACCTGCCAGCTGGTCTTGCTGCTGAGCCACTTGCTGGTCGGGTAGAGGAACGAGCGGCCGAGCTCGGGATGCTCGATCTCGGCGAAGGTCTTGCGCGTCAGCCAATGCTCGTCCAGTGCGTTCTCGTGCGGCTTGCGCAGCGGCGCCCAGAGGAGCCCGGCATCCTGCGCCTCGCGCCACGGCATGTCCTTGTACGTCCAGGCCCGGACAAAGCGCTGCACGACATCCAGCATGTGTGACCGCGCCTCGTCGCTACCGGCCGTGCCCGGCACCTGCCGCGCCCGCAGATCCACTTCGGGGGCCGGCGGCTGCAAATCCGCCTGCGCGTTGTATTTGCTCAACAGCGGCACGAGGTTCTTCAGGTCGCGCGCGCCCATCCCGTGGGTGATGAACCAGCGCCCGTCCTTGGTATGGCAGATGCTGGGAGAGTGGTTTGGCCCTTCGGACGCATGACGGCAGGTGAGCCGCCATAGCGGCACCCGCCGCATGACCCAGTACATCAGATCTTGTTCGGGGTTCTTCGACACCGCCTCGTGGATCGCCACCGAGACGTCCTGGCCCTCGCCGCTGCGCTCGCGGTGGATCAGGGCGGCGATGATGCCGGTCGCCATCTGCTCGCCGGCGATGTGGTAGGCGTGCCAGATCTGCGGCGCGATCGGCGGCGTGTCGTATTCGAGATTGGGGTCGGGATCGTAGCCGCAATTCATCATCGGCCCGCCGAGCGCGAGATGGATGAGGTCCGAGCCTTTGAAATCCTTCCACGGCCCGTCATCGCCAAACGGCGTCATGCGCGCCGTCACCAATGCCGGGAACCGCGCGTTGAGCGCGGCATGGTCGAGGCCGAGCGCCTCGTTCAGCGCGCCGCAGCTCGCGTCGAGCAGGATGTCGGCGCCGCCGAGCAGCCGCAGCATCTGCTCCTGCCCCGCCTTGTCGCGCAGATCGAGCACGACCGATTTCTTGTTGCGGTTGTAGTTCCAGAAGAACAGCGAACGCTCGAGCCCGGGTTCGTCGTCGAGAAACGGGCCGATGCGCCGGGTCGCATTGCCTTCGGGCGGCTCGATCTTGATCACCTCGGCGCCGAGCCCGGCCAGCAACAGCCCGGCATATTCGGCGCGCTCATCGGCGATCTCGATGACGCGCAGCCCCGCCAGCATGCCCGGCCCGGCATTGCCCATCATCTCGCCCGGCCCGCTGGAGATCCCCGCTTGCGTCGCCAAGGCGTTCTCCTTTCAATGATCCGGGTCAAATGGATCCGGGCTCTCCCGAAGGCGGACAGAGGATACTCCCGCCGGAGCCGATGCGGTCAAGCCGAGGCAATCGACGATGCTGGTGCGACGGGGCGAGTACACCGATCTGGAAGCGCGAGCCAAAGCCGAGCCGGCCGATGATGTGCTGACGCGCGACTACTACACGCTGCGGCCGCAAATCCGCCTGACCGGCGATCCGGCCGATCGTGCGATACAGCCGGAAGCGCCGACTGAAGTGATGCTCGACGGCAATGACGTCGCCAGGCTGGTCGAATGCGCCATCCGGCATCCCACCCCGAATATGCGCTACGCCGTGTTGGCGGCGATTTGGAGCCACCCCGACTCGTTCCGGCAGATTTTTCAGTTCGGTCTCAGCGCGCCGCCTGGTTTACCGGAAATACGCAACATCGTAGCCGAGGAGCTTGATAAGTGCTCGCCGCCACGGGAAGCTCCGGTCCCGAGCGGAGACAAGGCGCTGCTACCGCAGATGCCTTTGCCGGCGCACCTGAGAGATCGGGGGAAGAAATAATCATGAGCGACTGGAGCAAGGTGACCCGGCCGATCCCGGTGCCGAACGAGTGGACCAAGCCGTTTTGGGACGCGGCCAAACGCGGCATAGTGGAATTGCAGCGGTGCCAGAGCTGCGGGCATTTCCAGCACCCGCCTTACGCGACCTGCACGCGATGCGTCGCCACCGACCTCAGATTCGAGCCCGTGCGCGGCATCGGCACGATCTACGCCTACACGATCATGTATCACACCGGCGACAAGCGCTTCGCCGCGGCGGTGCCCTACGCCAGCATCATCGTCGAGCTCGATGATGCGCCCGGCGCGCTGATGGCCGGAAATCTGCTGGACGCCGAATACACCGAGGCGAAGGTCGGCCGCCGCGTCGAGATCGTGTTCGAGAAACTGAACGACGACGTCACGCTTCCCCAATTCCGCCTCGCCTCGGCAGAATGAAGCTGCAGAACCATCCTGCGTCCTTCGAGACGCCCCCTGTGGGGGGCTCCTCAGGATGAGAAATTTTTGTGCGTGGCATCAACAATGCTCCTCATCCTGAGGAGCGCGACGGCGCTAGCCGGAGCGCGTCTCGAAGGACGCACCGCAGCGATCCAGTCCTGAAAAAAGGAAAACTCAATGTGGGAGAACCGGTGCAAGGTGGCGGTCAGCGGCGTCGGCTTTTCGAAGGTTTCGCGCACCGCGGATGTTCCGCTCGCCGTCCACGCGCTGACCGCGGTGAAAGAGGCAGTCGCGGATTCCGGGCTCGCGATGTCCGACATCGACGGGCTGGCGACCTATCCCGAATTGCCGGCGACCGGCCATGCCGAGGTGGACGGCATCTCGGTCGTCTCGGTCAACTGCATGATGGCGATGCTGAAACTGCCGGACCTCGCCTGGCACATCCAGGTCGGCACGGTGAACATCGGCGGCGCCGTGCAGCAGGCGGTCAACGCATTGCTCGCCGGCATGTGCAACTACGCCGTCGTGTGGCGGGCGATGCACAACCCGCGCGGCACCTATCAGAATCTGCCGAGCGGTATGGCGGCGGGCGCGACGCAATTCACCGCGCCCTACGGCTTTGGCGGTCCGGGCCAGGGCATGGCGGTCGCCTACACGCGCTGGCTCGAGCGCCACAACCAGAACCGCGAGAAGATGGCGACGCTCGCCGTGACGCAGCGCCGCCACACCCAGCACAACCCGCACGCCTATTTCTACGGCACGGAGCTCTCGCGCGAGGATTATCTCGCGTCGCGGATGGTGGCCTATCCGTTCTGCCTGTTCGATTGCGATATCCCAGTGCAGGGCGCCGTCGCAATCGTGCTCACGACGGCCGATCGCGCGTGCGACCTGAAGCCGACCCCGGCCTACCTCGCCGGCTACGGCCAGCGGCTGCATTTCGAAGTGGCCGGCCGCATCGGCAGCCTCGCCGATTACATGGAGGGCGGCCGCAGCTCCGCGAAATTGACCTGGGAGCGCTCCGGCTTCGGACCCAAGGATGTCGATGTGGCGCAGATCTATGACGGCTTCTCGGCCTCGGTGATCTATGGACTCGAAAGCTACGGCTTCTGCGGCGAGGGCGAGGCGCTCGATTTCATCCAGGACGGCCGGATCGAATTGGATGGCGAGTTGCCGCTCAACACCTTTGGCGGCAGCCTCGGCACCGGCCGCATCCACGGCCTCTGGCACATCATCGAGGGCGCGCTGCAGGCCTCGGGCCGCGCCGGCTCGCGCCAGGTCAAGGACGCCAATGTATCGTTTGTCGGCGCCAGCGCCCCAATCGTTACCGGCACCACGTTCATTTTTGTGCGCGAACCGTATTGAGCGGGACGACCGGGCCGTGTAACAGAGCGCCGCCCGAGGCACAGGCTGAGGGGTTCCGGCTGCGGCGGCTTAGCCGTTGCCAAGGCGCGAAAAAGAGCGAATCTTATCTATCTAATCCCTCCGGGATCCGGGGAATGTCGGCTGTGGGGTGGTTGGCTGATGCATCCGGCGTCTAGTCGCGTTCTGTTCAGCTGTGTTGCCTCGCTGCTCCTGATCGGCGGGCTGCTCATGGCGTTGCGGCCGGCCGCCGCGCCGGCGCTCGGCACCGACCGCATCTCGATGCGCGTCGAGGTCTACGGCCTGATGGGCCTGCACGTCTTGACCCTCAACACCTCGGTCGAGGAGGTCGGCGAGCGCTACGCGATCAACACGCATTACAAGACGACCGGCGTCGCCGGGCTCGTCGTCGATCAGCAGACCCGGGCGACCGCCTCAGGGCGGCTGATCCCCGCCTCGGCCCAGGCGGAATCCTTCCGCAGCGAGACCCGCCGCAACGGTGTCGCGCGGCAGGAGGAGGTCAATTTCCGCCCTGATGGGAGCGTCGAGGGCAAGGTAATCCCCGTGGTTGCCGACGCCGCGGCGGCGGCCACGGCGCGCGGCACCGTCGACAATCTGACCGCCTATTTGCGCCTTGAGCGCCAGCTCGCCGCCAAGGGCACCTGCGCGCTGATGGTGCCGGTCTTCGACGGCCGCTCGCGCTACGATCTCGTCTTCTCCGATATCGGCAAGCAGGTGCTGTCGCCGGAGGGGGGCCAGCACCTCGAGGGCAACGCGATCGCCTGCAGGATGACCCGCCAAATCCGCAGCGCCCCGGAGGGGGAGCAGGGCGAGGGCGCCCAGCAGGGCAAGTTCTGGTATGCGCCGCTGCTGCCCGGCGATGTCGTTGTGCCGGTTCGGATGCAGCTGGAGACGCAGATCGGCACGGTCGATGCGTACCTGGCCGAATTGCACGGCCGCGGCGTCGACCTCCAGCTGATGAAATAGCACGCGAGCCGCAATGCCGCATGACGGCAAGCCGCAGTGTTCTGCTGCTGCAAGTCCTATCGGGTATTCGCTGACGAGGCTATTTCGGCCGCTCGCGTTTCTGCAGCAAGGCGTGCACTGTCGAGCGCCTCGAGCGCCGGCAGCTTACCGGGAAAGCGGCTGACGAGATCCGACCAGATCCGTACGGTATCCTCGGCACAGCTATGACGTGCCGTGACCCAGGCCAGCCCGAAATTTGGCCAGAATTCGTCGGGAAACCTCTCGACGGCCGCTTCGTGCCGGGACAACGCTTCCGCGTTGTTTCCGAGCGCGCTAAGCGCTTCGGCCGACGCGAACCAACCGCGCCAATCGTCCGGTGCGGTGCGACGTAGGCGCTCCGAGCACCGCAATACCTCGTCCCAATCGCCCTGCCGCCGTGCCGCTTGAATATGCTCGTAGGCGATGCCGACATGATCGGGAAAACGCTCAAAGCCCTCGGCGAACAGCGCCGCGGCTCTCTCTGACAAGCCGGCTTCCCGGCAAGCATCAGCGGCCCGGTACCAATAGAAACGCTCTTGCGGAAACTCGCGGCGCAGACCGTCCCATAACTTGACCGCGCGCCGCCATTCCCTAGCGTCGGCGGCATATTGCGCAGCTTTGATGCGCGCCGGAACCGGCTCTGCGGTCATCGCGCCGTCGATCGGGCACAATGATTGGCCTGCCGCATTCCAGGTCGTTCCGCTCTCGTGCGCGGCCACCGGTTCGGCGCCGAACGCGGTGGCATGAACATGCTTGAATAGCCGGTAGTAGACCATTCGGTGAAAATGGTTGTCCGCCTGCGCATCCGCCGCCGATTCGAAAAAGTCCGTTATGAGAACGCAGCGGACGTTTTCATATTCTGCTGCCACCTCGCGGGTCCAACGGTTCAATCGGACCGCGTGCGGTAACTGCGTTTCGGGCACGTCCTCCGCCCCGTAATACTGCTTGTTCAGGATGATGAATATCTTGCTCTCTTCGGGTATTGCCTGGAGAATCGTATGCAGATTGCCTTTGAAAATTGGCCCTGTGATGTGCCCGGCATAGCTGAATTCCCGCGCCAATGTTTCCAGCGCGGTGAGCGCTGCGGGATTGTCGGTGAGTTCGCGGCGTTGTGCATCGGTCAGCTCGCAGGCATTGGGCTGTCGCCGCTGCGGCGCTACGACGAACGGGATCAACGTGCCCGTCTCCTTGTGCCGATAGAGGGCCACCCATTGATCGGGTAGTAGGTTCAGGATCCAATGACCCGGGAGAGGGTCCGAAAACAACGCCGAGCGAAAATCCTCAGGCGCGTAGCCCAGCCGATACACCGCTTGCGCGGCTCCCTCAGGCAGACCTTCTATGGCGTAGCGGGTCAGCAACGAGTGATTGATGCGGTAATCCAGGCCATTGCGCACGAAATTGTATTCGCCACGGACATTCGCCGAAACCAACCTCGCGTAATGTTCAACCGCGGCGAGCTCGCATCCGCCGCGCAGGAAGAAGGGAGGCGCGTCCTTCGGGCGCGCCTCCTCTGTTTCATTGTCGCTGACCACTGTGATCCAGTCGACTGCATCGGCGGTAACCGGATCCGACAAAACCTCGCCTTCAACCGCGAGAGCGGGCCGGCCGAGCATTTGATAAACGAATGCCTCGACGCCCATATTCAGGATGCGGCACGAAAAACAATAATGCAGGAGCCGTCGCCTGTCGGTGACACTCGTCTTCAGCGTGAAGAAACCGCAGAAACCATAGTCGCCGTAATTGTCGCGTACCCGGATTAGCCCGCACTGCTTGTCGTAGTCGGCTGCCATCGCCCGGACCTCCGCTTCGGCCGCTGTGCGGTCCTCGAGGAGGCGGCGTTTCGTGAAATTCAGCTGGTTGGTCCGGTTGATCAGCTCGATGACGCGATCGATGTGGCCCTCAATATCGTGTTCGACTTGAACGCGGATATCGCTCGACCGAAGAAACTCGACGTTGCTGCCGCCTGCGGCAATTTCGTCGGCTTTGCGTTTATCGAGAAGCTTGTACTGCTGCAGGCGCGTCAGCGCATGGTCGTCCTTGCCCTTGAACAGCGGGTTCGACAAAAGCCCGGGTATCACCGTCTCGTCGGCGACCTGAATGCCGGGCACAAAGAAGAGCGCCTCGTTGCGGTTCATCGGATTGTCGTCGATCAGCATGACAGTTTCCGCGCGCAGCTGAATCGCCTCGATCAGCGCCTGCAGCCGGGGCCCTTTCGGCTCCCAGTTCACGCTCGGAAAGACGAAATAATCCCAGACGTCATGCTGCTTTAGAATGTCACGCACCGGCTCGAGATCGTTCTTCGAGCAGATCGTGCTGATGATCCCGCGTTCGGTCAGCGCAATGACGACATCGCGATTTTCCGGAGAAAAGGTGATCCCGCCCTCGGTCAGCGTCCCCTTCCAGAAGGTCTCGTCGAGGTCCCAGATGACGAGCCTGACCGGCTCTGCAGAACGCTGATCCATGTGCTCTCCGTACCGCGCGCTGCCGTCTGCCGGCGCCTTCCTACGCCAATCAGCAAAATCAGCAACTTCAGGTAGTGTGACGCTTCGCGTCCTGTACAATCTATGATCGTATGCGGGCTTTATTAACAGATTCCCACGCCGCTACAAAGCAGTCCCGCCCAATCGTGGATGCTGCCGAGCACAACAGCGACGGCGGAGATCGCAGCGGCTAAACTTCGGCCAGTATTTTTGTGATACGGAGCCCGCGATGATCCCGCCGAAGAATGAGCTCGTCATCTGTTTCGCCCATGTCGCTTACCGGCTCG
>VAZF01000333.1 GCA_005888425.1 Alphaproteobacteria bacterium | reverse complement strand
GATTGAGCGCCTTGCCGATTTCGTTGGCGTCGCGCCAGGTCTTCCCGCCATCCAGCGTTTCGCTGGTGGACAGGCGTTGGAACCCGACGTCGCCCCACCCGCCGACCCAGCCGTGGTTTTCATTGACGAAGCCCACGCCTTCCAAATTCGCGTTCTTTTGCGGATCGGTGATGTCGATGCGATGCCAGGACATCCCGCCATCGGTGCTTTTCAAGATCGCGCCCGCGGTGAAATTTTCCAGTGAGACGAAACCGATATTGTCGTTCAAGAACTGGATTTTCCAGCCCCATTCGCCTTTCGGCAGCGTGGCCTCCAGATCCGCCGCACGGTTGACCCAGGTCTGGCCGCCATCCTCGGTATGAAGCACGACGGCTTTGACGTTTTTGCGGGTCGGGGTCGGCTCATCGGTTTTGCCGCCGACCACCCAACCGCGGCGTTCGTCAATGAAATGCGTGTCGATCAGGATGGATGCCCAGCGCCTCATGTCCCAGGCGGTCCAGGTGGCGCCGCCGTCGGTGGTTTTCATCATGCGCGGCGGACGATTGGGGAAGTTGGTCCCTGACATGTAAACGGTTTTCGCGTTCACCACCGACATGCCGCAGACCGCAGTTAGTGCGTTGGGCGGCAGGTTGAGGACCTGGCTCCAGGTCTCCCCGCCGTTTTCCGTATGGAACAGCACCTTGGGCGGGCTGAGGGTGCCGGCCCAACCGATGGAGGGTGAGGCGAAGCCGATGCACCGGAAGTAGACCTCCGCATCGTGCAGTTGCTCGACATAGGTCTTAAACCCGTCGGTTGTCTTGACGATCTGCCCGTTGCTGTTCACAGCCCACCCGGTTTTAGGATCGGTGAACCAGATGTCGTCGGTGCGGGAGCTGGCGACTGGGGCTTTGGTGGGTTGCCATTGCAAGACCGGCGCGACGGCTGCCACGGTGTCACTCGCTGGACAGCCATCGTCGATCCATTTGGCGATGAAGGCGATATCCTTATCCGCGACTGGATCGAGGCCGGACGGCATGCGGTCAAATTTGGCACCAGGCGGGGGCATCGCGAGGTCGTCCCCGAACGGGGCTTCGCCTTTCAGCGCCTTGATCAGATTGGATCCGGCGCCGTTGCCGACAACCAGCAGATCAAGGCCTTGGACCTTCTTGGCTACAAACTGATCCCGGGTGAGGTTGCGCCAGAACGCGCCATGCACAGCGAATTCATACCCGGACCACCGATCGCCTGGTCGAGGATGTTAATTACCTGCTGATAACGGGTCATTTGCGGTTGCCTTCTGATTTGTGAAGAGACGCGATCGAGCCCAATAGACGAGAATCGTGCGATGGCGTGTGAGCCGCTTCACACTCGAGTACGATTTTACCTGGTCGGTTAGGTTGCGCCCCAACCTTCTGCGCGCGATGTGACCAGCTTCGCCGACTGCGATCACCTCGCCGTCGCGACCGCGCCCGGCGAAACGGGCCATGGGAAAACGGACAGCCTCACGTCGTCGCGGATTGGGCAAGACGGCCTTCAAGTACATCGCCAGCGGTCGCGCGACAATAGAGGTCCTACCGAAATCATTGAGGCGGTCGGCGGCCGCATGCCCGTGCTCGTGGACAGCGGCTTCCGTCGCGGCACAGATATCATCAAGGCTTTGGCGATGGGCGCCCAAGCCGTATGTATCGGCCGGCCCTACCTCTGGGGCCTCGGTGCTTTCGGTCAAACGGGTATCGGCAGACTCGCCGCTGGAGGAAATCGGATTCGAACTCGTGGTCCCATGTCGGGCGGCGAGCCGGCAAGGACCAACGAATTGTCCAGCCATCATAATTGCGGTGGACGATCGGAATTATCTCCAAACCTAATGAGAGATGAGCGTTTACAATTTCTTCCTCAGCACCGCCGCGACCCGGGCTAATCGCCTTTTCTCTTTTTCCTCCTCCGCCGCGATGCGGGCCAATCTCTCTTGCTCCTGTTGGGCCTCCCATTCCAATGATCCAGGGGCGTAGGTGACTTTGGGTTTGTTTTGCTCGGCGATTTGCTCGCCCTCAGGTGGCTCGTTCTCGATCCATTCGCCGAGCTTGACCCGGCCGTTCCGGATGAACGCTTCCGCGTCATCAGCGAAAAGTTCAAGCGTGCCATCCCACGCCGCAATGAGATGCTGGCCCGAGAGGGTTTGTACTGACATACCGGGGGTTCCCTTCAGGAGAACCCGATGGCGCTCGCGGTCCTTCTCCGGGTTCTGCAAGCGCTCATACTGCATCCGCATCCACTCGTAGTGTCCCTGACCCGGAAAGGGCTTCTTGAACCAGTCGAGAAACTGCGCGGTCGAGTCCGCCTGGTCGTCGTGCTTGCCGTTGGGGAACACCGTCAACTCGTGGAGGTATTCGGCGAGCCACGGAGCGTTCTCCGGGATGCGGACAAAACCGTTCTCGATCAGCGTCGTTTGCGCGTGCAGACGCATGACCTTGTCGGTCGTCGGCTGGTAGCGGGTGACGTCATGGCAGCCATCGGCGATCAGCTCCTGGATTAGCTGCGTACCGGAGGCCTTGTCTTCGATCAGCACGACCTGCGCATCGAACAGGCTCTGCTGCTCGCGAACCGCGCGCTTGAGCGCCGGATATTCGAGCCGCCGGCGGAATACGCCGAGCAGGAAGAGTTCTTTGCCCTTCACGCCCCAAGTTGTGCACACCGAGAAATCGCTGAGCTCGGTCGCCTTGTTGGCGGTGTCCCAGCTCTGCACGATGCGGTCGAAACGCTTCGGCAGTTCATCCTCGCGATAGCGCTTGAACCAGACCGCCTTGACCAGGCCGCCGCCCAACGGGGCGGGGGATTGCTGATACTGGCCGGCGAAGTTGTATTCGCCGATGGTCCGCCGGATGCGGTCGAGGATTTCGAGCGGCTCGCGGCCGAGATGCAAAGCCTCGCCCTGCCGGCGCCGAAAGCATCGCGGTCCCCAGATAGTCTCGATCTCGTGCATCTCGTCAGCTTCGGCGATCGCCGGAAAGCTGAGAACCTCCCAGGGCTCCTGCGCGAGGACGTGGCCGACGGGATCGTCTTCCTGCAGCCGCTGCATGATCATGACGATGGCACTACGGCGCTTGTCGTTTTGCCGGCTGTAGAGAGTGTGATCGTACCAGTCGTTGGCGGCTTGTCGCTGCGCGTCGGAGAGCGCCTCCTCCGGCTTCAGCGGATCATCGATCAGGATGATGTCGGCACCGCGTCCGGTGAGCACGCCGCCGGTGGAGGTGGCGAGCCGATAGCCCTGACGGGTGGTGATGAATTCCTGCACCGCCTGGCGATGCGGCGCCAGGCGGGTCGGAAAGATCCGCCGATACCACGGGCTCATCATGATGCTGCGGCAGTCGCGGGCGAGCTTGTCGGCGAGGTCCTGGGCATAGCTGACGGAGAGGATCTGGGCCGAGGGGTCATGCCCCAGACACCAGGCCGGAAAGGCGATCGAGGCCATCAAGGATTTCAGATGACGCGGTGGCAAGTTGATGATCAGCCGCCGGATCTTGCCTTCCCGCACGGCGGTCAGCTTGGCGGCGATGACCTCGATATGCCAGTTCATCGCCAGCTCGGCCTGCGGGTTGAGGTCCTGGAAACAGCGCACGGCGAAGCTGACGAAGTCCTGCCGCAGCAAGACCTGGTACTCGGCCGGAGTGAGGTTCTCGAACATCACTTTTCCGGTTTCGAGAAACGCGCCCTGAGCTGCTCGATGACCTTCTCGTCAGCCTCGCTGAAGGCGGAGGTCTCGGGAGAGGCCGGCTCGGTCTGCCCTTCGATATCACGGACCAAGTTGAAGACGATCTTGATCGCGCGCCAATCCGCTGTGGCCGAGCGGTTGACGAGCTGGGTGATGATCGCCTCGCGCTTGGTGATCTTGCGACGCCCGCCATTGTCGCTGACGATAACGCACGCGTTCAGCGCCTCACTCAGCAGCGTCTTCAGGTTCTTGGCGCCGGGCGACCGGCCGCGGGGATTGCTGGACCGGCCTTTTGTGAAACGAGTGTGGCCGGGCGGTTTGCGGTAGCCCACCTCGTAGTCGCGCTCCCGATCAGGCGGCATTGGCCACCTCCGCCTCGCGGGCGAGGTCGTCAAAGCTGCGGCCGCTTGCGGCATGACGAGCGCTCCCACCGGTTAGCGCCTGCCAGCGGCGGAGGATCGTATCGACAAGGCCGGGTCGAATTCCAGCCCGCAGCAGCGCCGGCCGGTGCGCTCGGCGGCCATGCCTCCTGCTTGTGACGCCGTGGGTTGGTGGGGTCTGGTTTCAGCTCTTGGATCGGGCGATAGGTGACCGAAATCCGACACGGGACGCCTGTGTTGCCCAACGAGGCGGCGGGATTTTTCATTAAAAATACTCCTGGAAACGCTACTGCGCTAACTCGCGCCGACCCACGAGTTGGTTCCGCGAAGCCGACGAGCCAAATTCGGCAAATCGGCCATCATCGTTTTTCGGCGGCCGAAATCCGGCCGAGCCGTGCCGGGTGGTGATGAACTCCTGCACTGCGTGGCGGTGCGGCGCCAGGCGGGTCGGAAAGATCTGCCGGTACCACGGGCTCATCATGATGGCGCGGCAATCGCGGGCGAGCTTGTCGGCGGATCCTGGGCATAGCTGACGGAGAGGAACTGGGCCGAGGGGTCGTGTCCGAGACACCAGGCCGGATAGGCGATCGAGGCCAGCAAGGATTTCAGATGGCGGGGCGGCAAATTGATGATCAGCCGGCGGATCTTGCCCTGCCACACCTCCATCAGCTTGGCGGCGATGACCTCGAGATGCCAATTCATCACCAGGCGGGTCTGCGGGTTCAGATCGGGAAAGCAGCGCCCCGCGAAGGCGGCAAAGTCCTGACGCAGCAGAACCTCATGTTCAGCTCGGGTTAGGTTCTCGATCATCACTTTTCCCCTTTTTGGAAGCGCGCCCTGAGCTGCTCCAAAACCTTCTCGTCCGCCTCACTGAAGGCGGAGGTTTCGGGAGATGCCGGCTCACTCTGGCCTTCGATCTCACGGATCAAGTCGAGCAGGATCTTGATCGCGCGCCAATCGGCTGTGGCCGACTGGTTGACCAGCTGCTTGATGATGGCTTCGCGCTTCGTGACCTTACGACGCCCGCCATTCTCGGTGACGATGACGCACTCGTTCAACGCTTCGCTCAGCAGGGTCCTCAGGTTCTTGGCGCCGGGTGCCCGGCCGCGCGGATTGCCGGATTGGCCTGTCTTGAAACGGCTGTGCCGGGGCGGCTTGCCATAGCCCACCTCGTAGTCGCGTTCATGGTCAGACGGCATTGGCGGCCTCCGCCTCGCGGGCGAGGTCGTCGAAGCTGCGGCCGCTGGCGGCATGACGAGCGCTGCCGCCGGTCAACGCCTGCCAGCGACGGACTATCGTATCGACATAAGCGGGATCGAGTTCCAGCCCATAGCAGCGCCGGCCGGTGCGCTCCGCGGCGATCACCGTCGTGCCGCTGCCGAGAAAGGCATCGAGCACGATGTCGCCGCGGGCCGAGCAGTCGAGGATCGCGTCGGCGACCATCGCCACCGGCTTCACGGTCGGGTGTAGCGCCAGCAGATTGCCCTCCTCGCCACAGCGCGCGAAGGAGTTGGCCCCGGGATAGTGCCAGACATTGCTGCGGTTGCGGCCGAACTGTCCGAGCTGGACGTTGTTGCGATGCCCCTGGCAGCCATGTTTGAAGACGAAGACGAGCTCGTGCTGGCTCCTATAAAGCGAGCCCATCCCGGCATTGTCCTTGACCCAGACGCAGAGATTTTTCAGCTCGCCATAGACGCCGCGGCCGGCGGCCAGCAGGTCTTCGGCATGGCGCCAGTCCATGCAGATGAAGTGCAGCGAACCGTTGACGCTGAATGACGCGAGGTTGCGGAGAGCCTGGCCGAGAAAGGCGGTGAATTCGGTTCTGTCCATCTCGCCCGAGGCCATCGGAAAGGGGCGATGGTGGATCGCGCCGAGACCGCTCGCGTGGCCATCGATCCTCACGTTGTAAGGTGGGTCGCTGAAGACCATCGCGGCATGCTCCTCGCCCATCAATGCGGCAAAGGCCGCGGCATCGAGGGCACTGCCGCACAACAAACGATGGTGATCGAGAAGCCATGCGGCGCCGATCTTGCTGACCGGCGGACCGGCCGCCAGTTCAGGCAAGATGTCGGCCGGGTCGTCGTCGGGTTCCGGCATAGCGTCGAGCGACGCGATCCGCAGATCAATCTCGCCCACCTCAAAGCCGGTGACCTCGATGTTGAAATTAAGGTCAAGCAGGGAGAGGCCCTTGAGCTGCTGGGCGAGCAGCCGGTCGTCCCAGATGGCGATCTCGGTCAGCCGGTTGTCGGCGATCATAAAGGCGCGGGCCTGCGCCGGGGTGAGATGATCGAGACACAGGGTCGGCACCTCGGTCCAGCCGAGCTCAGTACAGGCGAGGAGCCGGCCGTGACCCGCGACGACGTTGAGATCGGCATCGACCAACACCGGCACATTGAAGCCGAAAGCCTGGATGCTGTTGGCGATTTGCCGGATCTGCTTCTTGCTGTGGCGGCGCGGGTTGGTGGGGTCCGGTTTCAGCTCGTCTATCCGGTGATAAACAATTGCTAACTTAAACACGGGTTTCGAGCCATCTTCGTGAGTTCTCGCAGTTGCTTGCCGTTTAATTTTTCTATCCATGGAAAATCTCCTTTGAAAAATAGTTCTCTTCGATGCGTCGCCGTCATTTGCTCGACGGCGATAAACGCCGCGGCCGTTAATAGGGAGGGCAGTAGGGCAAAAACTGGCGGGACCCGGTGACTTCCGCAAACGGTTCGGGCGGCCGGCCCTTGGCCAACCGGAGCCGAGCCTCTGGCTGCGAGCTGGCCGAAACGAATGGGTTGGGCGTCCGGTTCGAAGGCCGAGGAGGCGGGGCTGAGCGTCGGCTCCAAAAGGGGCCGAAAACGCGCAAGGCCGCTGAAGAGCGGCCTTGACGAAGCAGATGAAAGCAACCCTTACTGCATCAAGAAGGACGCGGTCCGGGGGAAATCTGCCGCACCGGTGGGGCCAGCGGCAACGTGGAATCGTTGTCAAACATATAGATAGAAATCGTCCTCCTCGATGTTAAGCGATTCTCGTCTAAGGTCCTGATCGAAAAGAGTATCCGGTGCAATCTGTAGAATCGATGTCATGAGAATTCGTCGACGCTGACACACCGCTGATCGGCTAATTCCGAGCCTGCGAGCCACCTCGGCCTGCGTCTTCGGCTGACGATCCAGCCAAAGCCATTTCACGATCATTCGGTCGTTCCGGCGGCGACGCCGTCGAGCCCACCGGATCACCTGCGGCGACCAAAAATCGCCCGCGGAGCGCGGCTGGACGTCGCTCCACTCCGCCGGCGTTTCCTGCTTATCCGGGAAATACTGAGTCTTATCAAAAATCGATGAGCGACGGAGTTCTCGCGTCGCCGCCGTGATGGCGCCGCGCAGCCGATGCGCCAAATAGGTGCTGAAGCGCTTTTGGCGCCGCAGATCGAAGCGACTTATCGCCTCCGGTATCGCCAGGGCGGCTTCACCCTCTGCGATATCCGCATCGAAGTTTGCCAGCTCAGCCTGTTTGCGGCACTCGGCCACGGCGAAGGGAAAGAATGCTTCCCAAAGGCGATTGCGCGCGCCATCGTCGCCCGCCTTGGCACGGCGGATCAACTCCCGCTCCTCACTTTCGCTCAGCCTGTTCTTCACCACCTCTCAAGACGGCCCTCCTCTGCCCACCCTATAAGTGCTTCCTGGCATTGTATTTTTCTATCCCGGGTGGTCCCAGACTCGGCCCTTTATCACCGATGCCCGGGCGGCAGTTCTTCTCTGCGTATGGCCGGCAAGCAGGGGTTGTTCTGATCCGGCCGGACGGCTATATCGGCTGGCGCGGCCGCTCGTGCCTTGAGCAGAACTTGACGAGCTATCTCCGGTAGGTGTTCAGACTTGTTGCGCCGATGCTGGCGCGGGCCAGCGTGGGATTCCCTGATCAGGCGAATAAATTCCCTGATGGCCTGATTTAATTCCTTGCTGAGTCGAAACAAATTCCCTGTTCCGATGCGTAGGGAATTGGCTCATAACGCTTTGTTTTGATGCCCTTTTTTGGCTGC
>VAZF01000733.1 GCA_005888425.1 Alphaproteobacteria bacterium | reverse complement strand
ATAGCGGGCGACCAGCGTGAGCAACTGATCCTGGCGACCGATCAAAAAGCCGTCAGCGGTAACAAGCAGAGCGCCGATCTGCCGCTCCGCGACCCGCTCAAGAGCCTCGTCGATTTCGTTTGCGGTGCTGGCGCCGAAAATATCGAGTTGGAGACCAAATGAACGCGCTGCTGCTTGCAAATCGTTCACCTGGTGTGGCGCGTTGGGGTTGGTTGGATTCATCAGCACAGCGATCATTGCCACATTGGGTAGAAGCTCATGCAACAGCTCGAGGTTCTTGGGCCCCGAGCGGGTGAATCCTAAGGCGATACCAGTAACATTGCCGCCCGGTCGATTGACGCTCGACACCAGGCCGGACGCGATCGGGTCGCCAACACTCAAGAAAACAATCGGGATTGTCCGAGTTGCGGCCTTCGCGGCAAGCGCGGCAGGCAAAAAATTGGCGGCGATCACCGCTACGTTGCGGCCGAGGAGCTCCTTGGCCAGCGCGGGAAGCCGGTCGTATTGACCTTCGGCCCAACGGTGCTCGATCCTGACATCGCGTTCCACGCCGATTCCTGCTGCATCCAGACCCTTGCTAAAGGCATCCATCAATGGGATAGGCTCAGGGAGCCCTTGGTGAAGAAAGCCGATTTCCGGCATTGACTGCTGGGCGCGCGCCCAAAACGGCCCCAGCGCGACCGCGCCGCCGAGCAGGGCGAGGATGCCGCGTCGCCGCATCAATGCACCTCCTCCGCACCAGGTGAGAATTGCTGGCAATAGCGATGGTCAATTACCAGCGCGGCGCCCGGTAACCCAGATTCCGCGTGTCGCGCGCCAAGATTTGTCTCGACTGACCTTTCGACGAGTGCCGGCCATTAGTACCTCTGCGGGCGCACAAAGAACCACGCCTGAGATGGCGAACAGTTCGTCAATGGAGGAGCTGGTTAGGACCCCTGAGGTGATTGGATTGGTGCGCTCGACCCAGCGCGCGCCGGCGACGGCAGCGGCTGTTCCGCGACCGGAGCGCCTGGGCGCAGCTCAACGTAAGTGACGACCCGTCTGACGTCGGGAATGTACCGAGCAATGCGGGTCGCGCGCTCAAGCTCTGCTTGTGATCGGGCAGACCCGATCAGGTACACCGAGCCTTTCTGGGTATCGATCGTGTAATTGCCGGATCGAATGTCGGGGTCGAGCATCAGTTCGGAGCGGATGCGTGCGGTGATCCAGGCATCTTTGGTCACGTCCCAGGTGGCTCGGGGCGGCGCGACCTCGACATATAGCACCCTGCCTTGATAGACGGTTGTGGTGATGCCCTCGTTCAGCGCTGGGTCGGCCGCGGCGAAGGCCGATTCGAGGTTAGTCTCGATCTGCAAATCGGAGACCGCACCGTTAACTCCGCGTTCCTGAGCCGCGGCATAGCCGCCGCCCGCGGCACCCGCGAGCGCCCCGACAAGCAACGCTCCGGCGCAGCCGCCGAGCGTCAGCGGCAGTCCAACAATCCCAACGATACCCAACATGACAGTGAGCCGCGACATGCTCCCCCCAACGGCTTGATCGCAACCGATTGTGAGGAATTTCTGGATTTCGCCCAAGAGGCGCCGGCTGTTTGGCTTGTACTGGCAGGTTTACGCTGGCCAGTTCGGCAGCTCCCCAATCCCGAAGGCGCGAATCGCTATCAAGGGCCATCCTGTCGAAATGCTGGCCTGTAGTGCAGCAACTCCCGACAGAAATGAAGCAAATGCGCCATGTCCTAAAATTGCCACACCTTGGAAATAGGAGCTTGAGGATGGTTGTAGAGCGACCATCCCAATCCGGGGGGATTTATGAATGTTCTGGAACGCGTCGCGAATCTTCTGCTCGGAAGCGCGTTGAACTTCTTGGCGTTTCGCCGATGCTTTAGCGCCTGTACGCGCGACGGCAAACCGCTGATCTCGCCAGCTCCCATGTTCCCCGTGCGAGCGCTCCGAGCGCGTCTGTTTCCCGCGCTGCTGCTCATCGCTCTCTCGCCAACTTTCGCATCAGCAGCATCGCCGACCCCGGCTGCGGGAAATCCTTCGACCGCTGAGCTCGAGCAGCTGGTTCAGACGCTGAAGAACGACAAGGGGCGCGAAGCCTTTGTCGCTCAACTGGATGCGTTGATAGCCGCACAGCGCGCTGTTGCTGCCAAGCGGGCCGAGCCCGAAGACCTGGTTTCGGTCCTGTCGGACCGCATCAATGCCCTAGGCGATGAGGTTCTTGCCGGGGCGGCGGTACTCGTCGATGCGCCGCTCTTGCTCGCTTGGGTCAAGGCGCAGATCGCCAATGAATACACACGTGCGCTCTGGATCCAGGTAGCCTATTCGCTTGTAATCGTGTTTGGGATTGGCCTGGTCGCGGAATGGGTGGTCCGGCGGCTACTCGCGCGCGTGTTGCCGCGTGCTCCGGCCCCAACCCGAAAGCGCCTCGCCGTCCGCCTGCTCCTCGTCGGTGGCGCCTTGATGATCGAAGCGCTGCCGGTTGCGGTTTTCGCAGGCACGGCAATCGCGGCTCTCGCGCTAACCATTCCGCCGTTCGCG
>VAZF01000332.1 GCA_005888425.1 Alphaproteobacteria bacterium | reverse complement strand
GCCGGGTCCGACATGCAAGGTCACGGTCAGCCAATCGACCCGGCGCGCGGCAAGCCGATCGAGCAGCGCCGGGGTGAAATGCAGCCCGGCCGTCGGCGCTGCCACCGCGCCCTCCTCTTTCGCGAACATCGTCTGGTAGTCGGCCCTGTCGCGCGGATCGCCGCCGCGCGGCCGCTTGATGTACGGCGGCAAGGGCATCTCGCCATGGCGGGCGAGAGCGTCGCGGAATGCCGCCCCCTCACGATCGAAGCGCAGCGTGACCTCGCCCTCGGCGCCCTTCTCGGCCACCTCGGCCGCGAGGTCCGCAGCGAAATCGATATGGTCGCCCGGGCGCAGCCGCCGGGCGCCCTTGGCATAGCTGCGCCACACACCGCCGCCGAGGTCCCGCGCCAGCGTGATCTCGACCGTCGCCTGCCCGCGGCGGCCGACGAGACGGGCCGGGATCACCTTGGTGTCGTTGAATACCAGGATATCGCCCGGCCGCAGCAGTTCGGGCAGATCGGCGATATGCCGGTCGGAAAGCTCGCCGGCGGCCGGGATCACCAGCAGCCGGGCGCTGTCGCGCGGCTCGGCCGGGCGGTCGGCGATCAAGTCGCGCGGCAGGTCGAAACCGAAATCGGCAAGCTGCATCGGAAACGATATTCGGCCGGAGGCGGGGCCCTCTGCGATGGGTCATATGGGCGTGGGCGCGGTTCTTGCTATGCTTCGCCCCAATGGAGATCGAACAGAGGAGGCCCCCATGACCCGCTTGACCCGCCGGTATTTCGGCACGGCCGCGGCCGCCGCCGCGCTGGCCGCATCGGTGCCGCAGAGTCCCGCGCGCGCCGCTGACGACAAGAAGACGCTGCGCTTTATCGCGCAGTCCGATCTGCGCGTCCTCGATCCTCTGTGGACGACCGCCTACATCACCCGCAACCACGGCTATTGCGTGTTCGATACGCTGTTCGCGATCGATGCCGAGTTTGCCCCGCATCCGCAAATGGTCGGCGACTTCAGCATTTCGCCCGACCAGCTGACCTATCAGTTCAAACTTCGCGATGGTCTCGGCTTCCACGACGGCAGTCCGGTGCGCGGCGCCGATTGCGTCGCCTCGGTCAAGCGCTGGATGGCGCGCGACAGCCACGGGCAGTCGTTGGCGCTGGTGCTCGACGAGATCAAGCCGGATGGCGACAAGGGCTTCACGATCAAGCTCAAGGAGCCGTTCTCGCTCTTGATCGATGCCTTCGCCAAAGTGTCGAGCCTGGCGCTGTTCGTGATGCCGGAACGGCTTGCCAACACCGATCCGTTCCAGCAGGTGACCGAGATGGTCGGCTCCGGTCCGCTCAAATTCGTCAAGGACGAGTTCCAGCCGGGTCACCAGGTCGTCTACGTCAAGAATACCGATTATGTGCCTCGCAAGGAGCCGCCGAGCTGGGCCTCCGGCGGCAAGGTCGTCAAGGTCGATCGGGTGGAATGGCTCTACATTCCCGATCAGATGACCAAGGCGGCGGCGCTGAACAATGGCGAAGCCGATTGGTGGGAGAACCCGCAGCTCGACGTGCTGCCGGTGCTGAAGGCCAACCCCGATGTCACGATCGCCAGGGCCGACCCGCTTCCCAACCCGATCATGATCAAATTCAATCACCTGCTGCCGCCCTTCGATAACGTGAAGATGCGGCAGGCGGTGCTGGCCGTCGTCAGCCAGCCGGACTTTCTGACGGCGCTCGCCGGCGACAAGAGCAATTGGGAACCGTGTGCATCGTTCTTCACCTGCGGCACGCCTATGGCGAACGAAGCGGGTTCGGCGGCGCTGACCGGCAAGCGCGACCTTGATAAGGCCAAGAAGCTGATCGCCGAAGCCGGCTACAAGGGCGAGAAGATCGTCGTCCTCGATGCGGTCGATCAGCCGGTGGCGCATTCGCAGGCGCTCGTCGTCAGCGACCTGTTGAAACAGCTCGGCACCAATGTGGACTTGCAGGCGATGGATTGGGGCACCCTGGTCACCCGCCGCGCCTCGATGGAACCGACTGACAAGGGCGGCTGGAACATCTTCGCCACTGGCTGGGTCGGCGCCGACCTGCTCGATCCGGGCGGCAACCCGACACTGCGCACCAACGGCAAGAAGAGCCATTTCGGCTGGCCGAGTGACGACAAGATCGAAGAGTTGCGGGCGCAATGGCTGAAGGCCGCGACGGTCGATGAGCGCAAGAAACTCGCCGCCGCGATCCAGGAGCGCGCTTTCGAGGTCGTTCCATATATCCCGACCGGCCAGTGGACGCCAATGACCGCTTATCGCAAGAACGTGAAGGGCGTGATCCAGGCACCGCCCTTCCTGATGTGGAATGTCGAGAAGACGTGAGACCGGATCGCGCCCATTCACGATAAGCTATCCGCGATAAATCAGGAGAAACCGCGAGAGGAAATGCCGATGCTGCAACAAAAGATCGCCGGCCTCGCCCTCGCTGCCGCGGCGCTCGGCGCGCTCGCGATGCCGGCGGCGGCGCAAACCGTCAAGATCGGTTTTATCGACACCTATTCCGGTCCGTTCGCGCAGGCCGGCGACGAGCTCGACAAGGGCGTCAAGCTCTACATCAAGGAGCATGAGAAGGACCTGCCGCCGGGCGTCAAGATCGAGCTCGTGACCCGCGACGACACCGGCCCCAATCCGGATGTCGCAAAGCGTGTCGCGCAGGAGCTGATCACTCGCGATCACGTCCAGCTCCTGGCCGGCGAGATCGCCTCGCCGAATGCTGCCGCGATCGCGCCACTGACGGCGGAAGCGAAGATCCCCTTCGTCATCATGAATGCCGCCGGCGTCAACATCCCGCGGATATCGCCTTACGTCGTCCGCGTCTCCTTCACCCTGTGGCAGATCAGCCTGCCCATGGGCCAATGGGCGGCGAAGAATGGTTTCAAGAAAGCCTATGTCGCGGTCAGCGACTTCATTCCCGGCCATGACGCGGAAGCCGCCTTCACCAAGGGCTTCACCGACAATGGCGGCGAAATCATCGGCACGACGCGCATCCCGCTGTCGCAGCTCGACTTCACGCCGATCTTGCAGCGCATCAAGGACGCCAAGCCGCAGGCCGTCTTCATCTTCGTGCCGGCCGGCAAATACGCGACCGCGGTCATGAAGGCCTGGGCCGATCTCGGGCTCAAGGATGCCGGGATCCAACTCGTGACGACGCAGGATGTCATGCTCGACGAGGAATTGCCGAACATGGGCGACATCCCGCTCGGCATTGTCAGCGCCGGCAATTATTCGAGCGCGGCGACCCGGCCACAGAACAAGGCGTTTCTCTCCGCCTGGAACCAGGCCTACACCGAGAAGGCGATCCCCGACATGTTCTCGGTCGGCGGCTGGGACGGAATGGCGGCGATCTTCGACATGATCAAGGCGACAAAGGGCAAGTTCACCCCCGACGAAGCGATGAACTTCTTCAAGACCTGGAAGAACCCGGAAAGCCCGCGCGGCCCGATCGCGATCGATCCGGAGACGCGCGACATTATCCAGAACATCTATCTGCGCCGGGTCGAGAAGGTGGACGGCAGACTTGCCAATGTCGAGTTCGAGACGATCCCGCAGGTCAAGGACCCCTGGAAAGAGCTGAACCCGCCCAAGTAGAAATAGTGATTTCGCCCGCCCACCCCGGCGTCCCGGCGAAAGCCGGGACCCACCCCAGCCACAGACCGCACGCATCCAACGTCGCGCTCTCCTTGATAAGATCGGCAATGGGCGGACGAGTGGATCCCGGCTTTCGCCGGGACGCCGCACTCTGGCGGACGTGAGACTTTGAGCAACACCTTCGCCGCGTTTGTCAGCATCGGGTTTCACGGTCTCGCCTTTGCGATGGTGCTGTACCTGATCTCGGTCGGCCTGTCGGTAACGATGGGCATGATGGGCTTTGTCAATCTGGCGCATGGCGTCTTTGCGATGCTTGGCGGTTATGTGCTGACGAGCCTCATGAGCCGCATGGGCGTGCCGTTCGGGCTGGCGCTGATCGCCGCGTTTCTCGCGACTGCGCTCGGCAGCTTGATCCTCGAACGCCTGCTCTATCGCCGGCTTTATGGCGGGGACGAGCTCGACCAGGTGTTGCTGACGATGGGGCTCATCTTTATGTCGGTCGCCGCCGCGACTTACGTCTGGGGCCCCTTGCAGCAGCCGATGCATCCGCCGCGCTGGCTCAGCGGCCAGCTCGATTTCGGCTTTCGCAGCTTTCCGGGTTATCGCAGCTTTCTGATCCTGTGCGGTGCGGGCCTGGTCATCGGCCTCTGGCTCGGGCTCGAGCGCACCCGCTTCGGGATGAAGGTGCGCGCCGCGGTCGACAATCTGCGCATGGCGCAATCGGTCGGCATCAACACCTCGCGCCTTTTTGCGCTGACCTTTGCCTTGGGCAGCGGCCTCGCAGGTCTCGGCGGCGCCCTCGGCGCCGACCTCCTGGCGATCAACCCGAGCTACGCGCTCGACAATCTCGTCTATTTCCTGATTGTCGTCGCGGTCGGCGGGCTCGGCAGCATCCGCGGCCCATTCATCGCGGCCGTGCTGATCGGCATCGCCGATACCGGCTTCAAATACCTGCTCCCCGAATTGGGTGCGTTCTTCATCTACGCTCTGACAATGGCACTCCTGTTATGGCGACCGAGGGGCTTGTTCGGCCGCGCCTGAAACCAGCGCCGCGAGCGCCGCTCGCGCCGCAGCAGGCGATCGACGCCTTTGCGCGGCGCCATCGCTATCGCTGGTGGGAGGCGCTGCCCTGGGCGGCGGCCATTGCCGCCTATGTCTTGTTTCCGAGCTATCTGCCGCTCGGGGCGCAGATCCTTGCGACAATCCTGTTCGCGCTGTCGGCCGACCTCGTGCTCGGCTACGCAGGCATCGTGACCTTGGGGCACGCCGCGTTTTTTGGCACCGGCGCTTACACCGCCGGCATTCTTGCTGTCCATGGCTGGGGCGAGCCGATCACCGGCCTCCTGGCGGGCACGGCCGCGGCGGCCCTGATCGGCTTTGTGTCGGGCTGGATCGTTTTGCGCACCACCGGTCTGACGTTGCTGATGCAGACCCTTGTCGTCGCGACACTGCTTTATGAGGCAGCAAACAAAGCTTCCTGGCTGACCGGTGGCGACGATGGCCTGCAAGGCATGGAGGTCTGGCCGATCTTTGGCCAGTTCCGCTTCGATATGTTCGGCCGCACCGGCTATCTCTACTGCCTCGCCGTACTGTTCCTCTGCTGGCTCTTCGCGCGCCACATCGTGTATTCGCCGTTTGGCCGCTCGCTGACCGGGATCCGCGAGAATGTCCGGCGGATGCACGCGATCGGCGCGCCGGTCAGGCGCCGCCGGCTGATCATCTACACGATCGCGGCGGGCCTGGCGGGCACGGCGGGCGCGCTGATCGCCCAGACCACCGGCTTTGTTGGGCTCAGTTTCCTGAACCTCGAACGCTCGGGCGGCGTCCTGATCATGCTGATCATCGGCGGCGTCGGTCGGCTTTACGGTGCGTTTATCGGCGTGCCGCTCTACATGATCGCGCAGAACCGCTTCTCCGAGATCGAGCCGGTTTACTGGTATTTCTGGATCGGGCTGCTGATGGTGCTCGTTGTCGTGTTCGCGCGCGGCGGCATTCTCGGCCTTTCCGAGCGGCTGCGGCAATGACCATCGAAACCCGAGCCGTCGAAACGCCAGCCATCGAAACGCCCGCCATCGGAACCCTGGCCGCGGCGAACGGGCTCGCGCTCGAAACTCGGGGCCTGTGCAAGAGCTTTGGCGCGCTGACCGTCGCCGACCAAATCAACTTCCGCCTGGAACGCGGCGCGCGCCAGGCGCTGATCGGCCCAAACGGTGCCGGCAAGACGACCTTTGTCGAGCTTGTCACCGGCGGCTTGCGGCCGAGCGCCGGCCAGATCGTCATCGACGGCGCCGATGTCACCGATCTGCCGCAAGCCGTGCGCGTCAAGCGCGGCCTCGCCCGCACGTTCCAGATCACGGCGCTGTTCCGCCGCCTGACAACACTTGAA
>VAZF01000331.1 GCA_005888425.1 Alphaproteobacteria bacterium | reverse complement strand
GCCGCATCGCCGGGTCAGTCTCGGCATTGCGCTGGTGCCGCAGGAGCGCGAAATCTTTCCGTCGCTGACCGTCGAAGAGAACCTGCTTGTCGCCGCGCGCCCCGGTGAATGGACGACCGAGCGCGTCTACGATCTGTTTCCCTCGCTTGCGGCGCGACGTAAGAACCGCGGCAATCATTTGTCGGGCGGCGAGCAGCAGATGCTGGCGATCGGCCGCGCGCTGATGAGCAACCCCGCGTTGCTCTTGATGGACGAGCCGCTCGAAGGCTTGGCGCCGGTCATCGTCGACATGCTGCTCGCCGCGTTCGGCCGGCTCAAAAGCGAAGACAATCTGACCTTGGTGCTTGTCGAGCAGCATGCGCGGCTCGCCCTCGAATTCGCCGAGGAAGCAATCGTGCTCGATCGCGGCGCGATCGTCTTTTCCGGCGTGAGCCGCGACTTGCTCGATGCGCCGCAGCGCCTCGATGCGTTGATGGGCGTCTCCGGCCGCACGCCGCGATGAGGAGGAAAACATGGGTGAAGCAAAACGGCGTGAGCAATCGGGCGCGGGCGAGCGTCGCGGGCCGGTGTTGCAGCAGGAAACCCCGCCGCCGGGCACGTTCCGGATCGCCAATCCGCTTGTCATCATGTTCGCCGACGAGCGCGGCGAAGTGATCTGCCACATCCATCCGTCGGAGCATTGCCCCACTCACGAGACCTACGGCCTGCTGATTGCCGATCTGGTCCGCCATGTCGGCCGAACCTTCAACGTCAGCGAAGAAGCCGTTTGGGAATGGGTCGATAAAGAACGCGGCCATCCCACAACCCCGATCACGAACCCATCTCAAGGTGATGGACGAGACACCACCCTATAACGGCCTGATCGAGGGGCTGCGCGCGCGGCTTGGGCCGCATGGCGTGCTGACCGGCCCGGCCGATACCGCACCGTATTGCGAGGATTGGCGGCGGCTTTATCACGGCCGCACATCGGCCGTGCTGCGCCCCGCGACAACCACCGAGGTCGCCGATGCCGTGCGCCTCTGCGCCGAGCAGGGAGTGCCGATCGTGCCGCAGGGCGGCAATACGAGCATGGTCGGCGGCGCCGCGGTCAGCGAGGACGGGTCCGAGATCGTCCTAAGCCTGTCGCGCATGAGCAAGGTGCGGGCGATCGACCCCGTCGACATGACAATGGAGATCGAGGCCGGCGTCACGTTGAAGGCGGCGCAGGAGGCGGCGGCCGAGGTGGGTTGCCTGTTGCCATTGTCGATCAGCTCGGAAGGCTCGGCTCAGATCGGCGGCGTGCTCGCGACGAATGCCGGCGGTAACAATACGGTGCGCTACGGCAATGCACGCGATCTCGTGCTCGGGCTCGAAGTCGTATTGCCGGACGGGCAG
>VAZF01000330.1 GCA_005888425.1 Alphaproteobacteria bacterium | reverse complement strand
CTGGAGCCGCGCATCCGCAGCCGTTACGTCGAGCAGGGCGAGACCGGCGGCCGGACCTTCCGCCTCCGCCGTCGCGATGGCCCGGTTGATTGCGACCACCGGCGAGCCCGTCAGATCCATCAGCGCGCCGTAGAGCCGCGCGATAGCCGCCCAGTCTGCGGTGCCGGTGCGCGCCCGCACGACATGCGCCGATTGCACCGCCGCTTCCAGCTGATAGCGGCCGACCGCGCCCATCCGACTGGCGCGCAACAAAAGGGTCTCGGCTTTATCGATCAGCCGCGCATCCCATTGCGCCGGGTCTTGCTCGGCGAGTGGGATATAATCACCGGCCGCATTGCGTCTTGCGCCCCGTCGCGCCTCGGCGAACAGCATCAGCGCCAATAGGCCGAGCGCTTCCGGCTCCTGCGGCAGGAGCGAGCAGACGAGCCGCCCGAGCCAGATCGCTTCGTCGGCGAGGTTGCGGCGGCGGGTCTCGGTGCCGGCCGGGTCCGACCAGCCCTCCGAGAACACGGCGTAGATCGCCTCCAGCACTGGCGCCAAGCGGTCGCGCATCTCGGTCCGCTCGGGCACCCGGAACGGAATGGCGGCCTCGCGGATCTTCGCCTTGGCGCGCACGAGGCGCTGCGCCATCGCCGCAGGCGCGACGAGAAAGGCCGAAGCGATCGTCGCCGCGTCGAAACCGAGCACGGCCTGCAACATGACCGGCGCGCGGATGCGCTCATCGATCGCGGGATGCGCACAGGCAAAGATCAGCGCCAGCCGGTGATCGGGGATAGCCGCTTCGTTCGGGTTGGCGCTGTCGGCCAGCTCCTCGGTCAGGAGCTGAAGATCGCTGGTGGCCTCTTCGCGGTGCCGTCGGCGTCTGTCGCTGTCGACCGCCTTCCGACGCGCCACGGTCAGCAGCCACGCCTCGGGCCTGTCCGGGACGCCGTTCCTGGGCCAGTCGGCGAGCGCCGCCGCGAATGCCTCGGCGAGCGCATCCTCGGCGGCGGCGACATCGCGCAACCGGTGTGCGAGAAAGGCGACCAGCTTGCCATAGCTTTGCCGCGCGGCTCGCTCGGCGGCATCGCGGGCATCCCGGTGGCCTTCCCGCAGCATGAGGTGAGCCGCGTCCCAGCTCACATTGCCCAGATCGGTCGTACCTCGATCGCGCCGTGGCTCGCGCCCGGGCAGCGCGCCGCCCAGGACAGCGCCGCATCGAGATCGGGTGCCTCGATCAGGTAATAGCCGCCGAGCTGTTCGCGGCTTTCGGCATAGGGTCCGTTCAGCACATTGGTTTTGCCGCCCTCGACCCGCACGGTCGTCGCCGTATGCGAGTGTTGCAGGCGATCGCCGGCGACCAGCGCTCCCGCCTTCATCAGCGCCTCGGTATAGGCGCGATACGCCGCCAGCCGCTGGCCGGTCTCGCTCTCCGGCAGACCCTGCCATTCGCGCTCATTGCCGTAGATCAGCAGCATGTATTTCATCACATTCTCCATCGTCCCCGTTGCGGCGGCATGCCATATGCCGCCGCCTCGATGACGCACGAGCCTCCCGCCAATCGACAGCCCGCAAAAAAAGTTTTGCGCCTTGAGGGCCTGATCTCCAGCCGCCGCAGGCTCTCCCAATCGCCGGGACGACAGTCCGGATCAGATCAGGAAGAGCGCCATCAGGATCAGAATGATGACGACCGTCAGCAGCGAGATTTTGATGAACCAGGTAAACCCGATCCAGGTCCGGCGATGCCGTTCGAGTTCTGGGTCAACCGCCGTCATCGCCGCCTCGCTCGTGGGGAACGCTGTGCGCGAGATATAGCGGAACGGCAGCGAGAGGCAAGCGCGCCAAAGGCCTCACGGGGCGGGGTTGAGCGCGGCGATCTCCGGCGGTTTGCTGCCGGCCACGATGACCCGTTTGCCGTCGATGCGGAGCCGCCCTTCGGCATAAAGCCGCAGGGCCAGCGGATAGAGCCGGTGCTCCTGGGCGAGAATGCGCGCCGCCAGCCGCTCCTCGTCATCGTCGTCATGCACCGGCACGACCGCCTGTGCGATGATCGGGCCGCTATCCGTCGCGGGCCGCACAAAATGCACCGTGCAGCCGGAAAAGCGCGCCCCGGCCGCCAATGCCTGGTGTTGCGGATGCAGCCCCGGAAACGACGGCAACAGCGAGGGGTGAATGTTGATCATCCGATCGCGCCACGCCTTGACAAAGCCGGTGTCGAGGAGACGCATGAAGCCGGCCAGCGCAACCAGTTCGGCCCGATGCCGCCGCAGTGCCGCATCGGTCGCCGCGGCAAAGGCGGTACGGTCCGGCTCCGCGATGACCTCGTGGGGGATGCCGGCCTCCGCCGCCCGCTGCAGCCCTTGCGCCTCCGCCCGGTTGCTGATGACGAGCACGATCTCGGCGGGGTAGGCGGGGTCCGCCGCGGCTTCGATCAGCGCCTGCAGATTCGAGCCGCGCCCCGAGATCAACACGCCGGCCCTGAGCTTTGCCACCTCGTTGCCTCCGCACTCCCCGCCAGCCGCGGCGTTGCAACCCGGGCTTGATGGCGTCGCCGCGGGAACTGCGTTATGACCAAGCCTGCGGCCGTGCGGCGCCGCGACGATACGGGATCGGGGCCGGTTTGCAATGAGCACCTTGCCGCCGCTGCGTCAGGCGGTCGATCGGTGTGGCGGCATTGTCGCCGCCGCGTTGCTGCTTGTGCTTCTCGCGACTGCGCCCCTCCGGGCTGCCGAGGACGATCCCTATTCGGTCACGGTCAGCGTCGATGCCACCGGCGAGACGAGCGGCAAGGCGCGCGATCAGGCGCGTAATGACGGCGAGCGCCGGGCTTTTGCGACCCTGGCCGAGCGGCTTTCGGGCGGCGCTGCCCCGGCCAAACTCCCGAAGCTCGACGACAACGCGCTCGCCGATCTCCTCGCCAGCTTCGAGGTCGCCAATGAGCGCATGTCGGGGGTCCGCTACATCGCCGACGTCACTTATCATTTCCGGGCGGCGGAGGTGCAGCGCCTCCTGCAGAAGTCTGGGATCGCGCTCGGAGGCGCCGGCCCCATGCCCGAATCCGGCAAATCGCTGGTCGTGATCCCGGTCTATCAGTCCGGCGCGGCTTCGGTGTTGTGGGATGATCCGAACCCGTGGCGCGATGCTTGGGCGCAGCAGCCCTCCGGAACCAGCCCCGGTGCGCCGCATTTAGCCGTGCCGCTCGGCGATGCCGGCGATCTCACCGCGATCGATGCCGCGAAGGCGCGCGCCGGCGATCCCACCGCCCTCGCCGCGATCGCCCGGCGCAATGGCGGCGAGGAGGCGATCGTCGCGCTGGCCACATTGCGCGGTGCCCCCGGAAACCCAACAACGCTCGACGTCGCGGTGCGGCGCTACCGCGGGGGGCAGCCGGTCGATGTCCATACCGACACGGTGGCCGCTAACCCCGGCGAGCGTCCGGAGCAATTGTTCCGCCGCGCCGCGTCACAGATCGCTACTGACATCGAGAGCGGCTGGAAGAAAGGTCCGCTTCCGCGCTACGATCAGCAAGGGAGGCTTACTGCTGTGTTGTCGATCACCGGGCTCGAAGATTGGGTGCGGGTGCGCGAGCGCCTCGCAGCGCTGCCGGCGATCCGGACCGTTAACCTCGTCACTCTGTCGCTGCAGGAGGCGACGATCGAGCTCGATTATCTCGGCAGTATCGACCAGCTCAAGACGAGCCTCGCAGAGGCGAAGCTGGATCTCGTCCGGGGCGATCCGCAGGGCTCCCCGCAAAGCGCGTCGATGTGGCGGCTCGCGCGCTCCGGCGCGCCTGCGCGATAGCGCTGCGTCTGCGGGGCAGTCGCGCAATGGTTCCGGAGATGCCTGAGGGGCCGGCGGTGCCGGCAATGTCCCGGCAATGGGGTCTGAGCCGGCTCGATGTGAACCTGCCGAACGTGATCACGCTGGGGCGGCTCCTGTGTGTGCCGCTGGCGATCTGGCTCATCCTCGGTGAACGCTACGGCCTCGCCTTTTGGGTCTTTGTGGCTGCCGGTGTCTCCGATGCGCTCGACGGCTGGATCGCCAAGCGCTGGAACCAGCGCACCCCCCTCGGCGCGCTGCTCGACCCGATCGCCGACAAGGCGTTGCTCGCGGCCGTCTACATCACGCTCGGCTTCGCCGGCGAGCTGCCGCACTGGCTGGTCATTCTTGTCGTATTGCGCGACCTGCTGATCGTCGGCGGCTATCTGTTGAGCCACGGCGTGAATGCGCCGGAGCCGCTCTTCATCAGCAAGGTCAACACGCTGGTGCAGATCGCGCTGATCGGCTTTGTCCTCGCGCGGCTCGGTCTCGGTGTCGACGAAGAACTCGTGACATCGTTCTTGATTGCCGCCGCGGGCGTCACGACGGTGTGGTCGGGCCTTTCCTACCTTGTGCGTTGGGCGCGTTTTCTCGTTCGGTGGAATTGAAATACGTGGTCAGCGCGCGCGGCTATCGCCTGTTGTTCTGGCTAGGCCTCCTGGTTCTCATCATCGTCGCGCTGGGCCTCGTGCAGAGCATTCTGCTGCCCTTCGCGGCTGGCTTTGTGATCGCCTATATCCTGGCGCCCGGCGTTGCCTGGCTCGAGCGGCGCGGCGTCCCGCGCAGCCTCGGCAGCCTCATCATCGTGATCCTCTTCCTGGTTGCCGTTGCCGGCATTCTCGTCGTGCTCGTGCCATTGATTCAGGGCCAGATCGTCGAGCTGATCGCGCGCGTCCCAAGCCTCGTCCACTCGTCGCAGGACCTGCTCGGCAAGCTGATCACGTTGTTGCAGGAGCAGTTGCCGGCCGAGGATGTCACCAAGCTACGCGACGTCGTCAGCACGAAGCTCGCCGAGGTGCTGACCTGGCTCGCAGCGCTCGTGCAGGGGATGATTGGCAGCAGCTTCGCGGTCCTCAACATCCTGTCGCTGGTCATCGTAACGCCGATCGTCGCGTTCTTCCTGCTGCGCGACTGGGACATCATGGTCGCCCAGATCGACGCCTATTTGCCGCGCCAGTCCTTGGAGACCGTGCGCGGCCAGGCGCGCCTCGTCAGCGATACGCTGGTCGGCTTCATCCACGGGCAGGCGATGGTCTGCCTGATCCTCGCGATCTATTACGGCGTCGCGCTGACGGCGGCGGGCCTGACCTCCGGGCTGGCGCTCGGCCTCTTGATCGGCGTGCTCGCGATCATTCCGATCCTCGGGGTCACGACCGGTTTCATCCTGGCAATTGGCTTTGCAGCGCTCCAATACGGCAGCTGGACCGCGATCTTCGTTGTGGTCGGCATCTTCGCTTTCGGTCAGCTGGTCGAGGCGAACGTGCTGACGCCAAAGCTCGTCGGTGACCGCATCCATCTCCATCCGGTCTGGGTCATCTTCGCGCTGTTCGCCGGCGGCACGCTCTACGGCTTTGTTGGCATCCTTTTGGCGGTGCCCGCCGCCGCGGTGATCGGCGTCTTGATCCGCTTCGCGCTGACGCGCTACCGCGCCAGCAGCCTGTACGATTCGCGCGAGCCGCCAATCATCGAACCACCCAGCCTTGAGCCAACCGGCCACGAGCCGCCCAGCCGGGTCGCGCCCTTCCGATGAGCGATCCGACCCGGCAGCTGGCGATCGATCTGCCGCCCCGCCCGGCGCATGGCCGTGCCGATTTTCTCGCCTCGGAGTGCAACCGCGCCGCCCTTGAACGGATCGACCGCTGGCCCGATTGGCCCGGGCGCCGTCTTGTGCTGTATGGCCCCGCTAGCTCAGGCAAGAGCCATCTCGCGCGTCTGTGGTGCGCCGAGAGCGGCGCCCGCTACGTCCCAGCCCGCGACTTGGCCTCCGAATTGCCGTTGGCTAATGGCGCGTTGCCGCCCGCCATGGTCGTCGACGACGCCGAGGCGGCATCCGAACGCGCGCTGTTGCATCTTTTCAATTCCTGCGCGGAGGCGGGCACGGCGCTCCTCGTCGTCAGTCGCAACGCACCGGCGGCTTGGGCGATTGACTTGCCCGATCTCGCCTCCCGCCTTCGTGCGATGCCGGCAGTCGGCATCGATATGCCTGACGACGCGCTCTTGGCGGCCGTGCTCGTCAAGCATTTTGCCGATCGCCAATTGCGGATCGCCCCCTCGGTCATCGGCTATATTGTTCCCCGGATGGAGCGCTCCTTTGCGATGGCCGCGTCGCTCGCGGCGCGGCTCGACGAATTGGCACTCGCCGGCGGCCGCAGCATTGGCCTCGCGCTGGCGCGCCAGGCGCTCGCTGAACTCGGCGCGGAGACCGCATGAGAATGAAATTATCCGTGCTGAAAGGGCTGAGCCTCGGCGCCCTGCTCGCCGCCGGGGTCGCGAGCCTCGCCCGCGCGCAAGGTGCAGCGCAGTTCGACGGCCAATACACAGGCGAGCTGAGATTGGCGCGGACCTTCAGCGGCGACTGTACCGAACCGCCGTTCGGCGCGCTGTACCCGCTGACGATCGCCGGCGGCGAGGTCCGCTTTCCCTACCTGCCGCGCTTCGCCACAACGCTCCGGGGCACGATCAGACAGGACGGCCTGTTCCGCGCCACCGCTCGGGCACGAAAGGGCGTCGTGCAGATGACCGGGCGCATCCAGGGCGGCAACGTCACGGCGTCGATCGTCTCGTCCAGCTGCGCCTACACCTTTCAGACGCGCAATTAAGTCAGACGCGGAATTAAGTCAGACGCGGTATTAGGTCGAGCGCCGCTGCTGCTACGGGTTGACAGCCTCGACCTGCGGCGTCGTGAACGGCTCGGTGCGGTGCACGATCTGCTCGGCATAGAGCGCGTCGATTTCGGTTTCCGATAGACCGAGCATTGCCGCGAGGATGTCGCTCGTGTCGTCGCCGACCGACGGCGCGCCGCGCCAGATCCGGCCCGGCGTCAATGACATCTTCGGGACGACGCCGTAGACGCGGATCGGCACGCCCGATTGGCGGTCCAGAACCGGCACCGTCATCTCGCGCGCCGCGTAATGCTGATCGTTGTACTGGTCGCGAGTGTTGTAGACGCGCGCGCAGGCGATCTTCGCCGCGTTCAGTTCCGTCTCGACCTCGAGACTGGTGCGCGCCGCGCAATACTCGCGCAGCCGCCGGTCGAGCTCACGGCCCTTCTCCGAATTGACCGCCCCGTCGTCCTTGGAACACGCGTCGTAGCTGTATTCGACCGGGTCGAGGTTGAGGAATTTCGGCACACGGTCATAGATCGGCCCGCCGAGCGCGCCGATGTAAACCCAGCCGTCGCTGCATTTGAACGTGTCGTAGGGCTGAAAGCCGGAGGCGCGGTTGCCGGCATGGCCGTAAACCACGCCCTGGCCGGTGAACAGCGGCAGCGTGTTGCCGTTGGTCTGGGCCACCGCCTCATATTGCGCCAAGTCGACGACCTGGCCGCGTCCGCTTTTCTTGACCTCCCAAAGCGCCATCATCGTCGATGCCCAGCCGGTCAGCGCCGTGATGTAGTCGCCGGTATAGGTCTTGGCGCGCTGCGGCGGCCCGGCCGGATCGCCAGTCAAATTCATCATGCCGCCATAGGCCTGCGCGATTGCATCGTAACCGGCGCGGCCGAGATATTCCTCCGACCCGTATTGCCCGTAGCTGCTGACCCGCACGATGACGAGGCTCGGATTGACGGCCAGTGCCAGCTCGTTGGTGATGCCGGAGCGGTCGAGCGTGCCGGGCATCGAGGATTCCATCCAGACGTCGGAGATCTTCCACAGCCCCAGCAGGACTTCGAGGCCGCGCGCCTGCTTGAGATCGAGCCCGAGCGACAGTTTGTTTTTTGTGACCTCGGCCTCGTCGCAGCCATGCGGCCGCGGCCCGCGCGTCAATTGCGGCGCCGTGAAACGAAACACATCGCCGCCCGGGCGCTCGACATGAATAACCTCGGCGCCGAACTCGGCGAGCTTGGTGCCGATATAGGGCTGCGCGACAAGGCAGCCCGTGCCGACAACGCGGATGCCTTCGAGCGGCCCAAAGGTGGGCGTGATGCACGGCGTCGCCGGCCGCTCCAGGCGTTTGACCCAATCCGGGATAGCCTTTCTCAGCTCTTCGATCTTGTCGTCGGAAACGAGCCGCGAATCGTGCGCCATGTGCGTCGGCCTCCCTATGAAGACGCGTCCGCCGGTTGATCCGGCAGCTTTGCTGCAACAAGTGTTTCTTGTGCGTTGCAATAGGCTACTCGCTCTACCCGCTCGAGAGCAACGCGGGACGGCGCTTGCGAGTACCGGTCAAACCAAAAACCCTCCCCCGCGAACGGGGGAGGGTTTCCGAAGTGAAACCGAGAATGGGCGGGAGACGCTATTTCGCGGCGTCCTGGAACGCCGGCTGCTGCGCCTGGAGCACCGCAGCG
>VAZF01000329.1 GCA_005888425.1 Alphaproteobacteria bacterium | reverse complement strand
CATCGCCGATATATGGGGCCGAAGCGCTTGAATTTCCACCGGCAATATGCGGTTTCCGGCAAAAACCGGGGTCACACCCGCATCGGCATCAGGACGTAAAGAGCATTGGCGCCATTGGCCTCCGGAGCGGCATCGCGCACGATGGTCGGCGAACCGGCATCGGCCATCTGGAACTGGACATACTCGCCCTCAATCTGCTCGGTGATGTCGAGCAGATATCGCGAATTGAAGCCGATCTCGATCGGAGTGTTCTGGTAGCGCACTTCGAGCTCTTCGACGGCGGTACCGTTTTCCGGGCTGGTCGCCGAGACGACGAGATTGCCGCGGTCGAGCGCCAGCTTTACGGCGCGGCTGCGCTCGGTCGAGATCGTCGAGACGCGGTCCACCGCATCGGCGAATTCCTTGCACTCGACATCGAGGATCTTGTCGTTGTTGACCGGGATGACGCGGTCGTAATCGGGGAAGGTGCCGTCGATCAGCTTCGAGGTCAGCGCCGCCTCGCCGATCGCGCAGCGGATCTTTGTTTCGCCGAGCGCGACCTGGACCTCGTCCTCGCCTTCCTCGACGAGCTTGCGCAGTTCGAGGACGGTCTTGCGCGGCACGATGATTCCCGGCATGCCGGCCGCCCCCTCGGGCGCGGTCATCTCGACGCGCGCCAGGCGATGGCCGTCGGTCGCGACCGCTCGGACAACCGGCACCTCGTTGCTCTTCGTCGCGTGGAGATAAATGCCGTTCAGGTAATAGCGCGTCTCCTCGGTCGAGATCGCAAAGCGCGTGCGGTCGATCAGCATGCGCAATTCGGCCGCGGACAATGTGAATTGATGCGGCAGCTCGCCGGCCGACATGACGGGGTAGTCCTCGGGCGGGAGGCACGCGAGCGTAAAGGTCGAGCGGCCCGAGCGCAGCACCATCTCGTTGCGCTCGCCGCTGGTCTCCAGCTCGACCTGCGCGCCTTCGCGCAATTTGCGGACGATGTCGTACAGCGTGTGCGCCGGCACCGTCGTGCGGCCTTCCCGCTCGACCCGCGCCGGCACGCGCTCGACAATCTCCAGATCCATGTCGGTGGCGCTCAGCGACAGCCTCCCGGCCACCTCCGCCCGCAGCAGCACATTGGACAGAATGGGGATGGTCGTCCGCCGTTCGACGACACTTTGAACATGGCCGAGCGCCTTGAGGAGGGCGGCCCTTTCGATGGTGAGCTTCATGGTGGATGCACTACGGTTTACAGGTCGGACGGAGATCCCGTTCGCCGCCCTCGGACAGTGCGCGCGAGGGGCCGCAGACGGGATCGCAGTATAGCATGGAAGCGGCGCCGAACAGCCCCCTTCGCCGACCCGCCGCGGTCATTGCGAGGAGCGAAGCGAGGAAGCAATCCCCATCCCATTGGCGCTCGGCCAGGAGATTGCTTCGCTGGCGCTCGCAATGACGCTTCGGGTCAGCTTTGCAGCATGCGGCGGAGGAGTTCGACGTCTTCGGCAAGCGCCGAATCGCTCTCGATCAGCTCCTCGATCTTCTTGACGGCGTGAATGACCGTCGTGTGGTCGCGCCCGCCGAATTTGCGCCCGATCTCGGGCAGCGAGCGCGACGTCAATTGCTTCGACAGATACATCGCGACCTGACGCGGCCGGGCGACGGCGCGAGCGCGCCGGCTCGAGGTCATCTCGGCCATCTTGATGTTGAAATGCTCGGCGACCCGCCGCTGGATCTCGTCGATCGTGACCCGCCGCTCATTGGCGCGCAACAGATCGTGCAGGAGATCCTGCGCCCCTTCGAGCGTGATCTCGCGGCCGACGAGCTGCATCTGCGCGATGATGCGGTTCAGCGCGCCTTCCAATTCGCGAACGTTAGAAACGATCTTGTGCGCGAGGAATTCCAGGATCTTTTGCGGCAGCCGCAGCGCGCTCTGCTCCGCCTTCGACTGCAGAATGCCGAGGCGCAATTCGTAGGTCGTCGGATGGATGTCGGCGACGAGCCCCCAGCCGAGGCGCGAGCGCATGCGCTCTTCAAGGCCCGCCAGATCGGAGGGCGACTTGTCGGCGGAAATGACGATCTGCCGGTTCTGATCCACCAGCGCGTTGAATGTGTGGAAAAATTCTTCCTGCGTCGAGTCTTTGCCGCTGATGAACTGCACATCGTCGATCATCAACAGGTCGACCGAGCGGAACTGGTCCTTGAAGTCCATCGTCGAGCGGAAGCGCAAGGCCCGGATGAACTGGTACATGAATTTTTCGGCGGACAGATAGATGACCTTGCGGCCCGGCGCCTGCATGCGGACATGCCAGGCGATCGCATGCATCAGATGCGTCTTGCCGAGCCCGACGCCGCCATAGAGGAAGAGCGGGTTGAACGGCACGCTATGCGCCGGTGAAACGCAGGCTTCGGCAACCCGGCGGGCCGCGGCATGCGCGAGCTCGTTGGGCTTCCCGACAATGAAATTCTCGAACGTGAAGCGCGGGTCGAGCGGCGCCGACAGGTTGGCGCCGACCTCGACGATGTCGGGCATCGCCAGCGGCTCGGCCAAGGCGGCGGGCGCAGTCACCATCTCCTCGTCCTTAGCTTGCGCAAAGGCCGCAACACGCGGCTCCACAATGATCGCGAGCCGGTTCACCTGCTCGTTTTCGGTACGCCATAGCGCGAGCAGACGGTCGGCATAATGAGTGGCGACCCAATTGCGCAGAAAGCGCGTCGGCACGGCGATAACGCCTTCGCCATCCGCGACTCTTTCGAACCGCATCGATTTGAGCCAGGAGCGGTACGCGGCCTCCCCGACTTCTTGCTTGAGCCGGCCGATGACCCGCCCCCACTCGCCTTCGCCGACCAAAACGGCGCCCTCCACCCGATCGCTTCGAGCTGCTTCCGGCACCCCGCTCCCCCCTCGGCAAAACGTGCAAGCATCCGATTTCGCCAGAAATCGGCACTGTGACGATATGCTACGCAAAATAGAGGGCCTGGAGATTTCTCCTCCTATTCGGCCAAACGTCTCCCCTTCTGGCATCATTGATTTAATGCCAGCCGCAGAATTACTGCGATTTTTTGATCGCTACTGTTGTGACGCGAAGTTTTACAGACTTTGTCGCTTCGCGAGCGAGAACTTTATCCGCTTGCCGGAGCGGTTGGCAACAAGACTGAAACGTGAACGATGACGAATTTTTGACGCTGTGGCGTAACCCCGCGAAAACATTGAGAAGCTAGTGCTGGACGGATTGTCGCATGGCCGAGGGATCGCTCAGAGCGCGTTGATGCGAGCGGCGAGACGCGACAGTTTGCGCGCGACGGTGTTTTTGTGCATCACGCCTTTCGTCGTCGCTCGATGCAGCTCGGGCTGCGCAACATTGAAGGCGGATTGCGCCGTCGCCTTATCGCCTGTCTCGATCGCGCTCTCGACATTCTTGACGAATGTGCGCACGCGGCTCAAACGCGAACGGTTGACCACGGTGCGCTTCTCGGTCTGCCGAAGACGCTTCTCGGCGGATTTGTGGTGCGGCATAGGCTCTCTCAAAAGCGGGAGTGCGGCTTATATCGGCGCGGGCCGGCATGCGTCAACTGCGGCCCGTCAACCGCCGCGGCCCGGCTGCCCCTGGAAATCAGCGGCGCTCGGCGTTCTTGAAGTCAGCGGTTCTTAAAAGCGGGCTTGCGCTTGGCAATGAAGGCCGCCATGCCCTCCTTTTGATCCTCGGTCGCGAAAGTCGAGTGAAACAGGCGCCGCTCGAAGCGCACGCCCTCGGCGAGCGTCGTCTCAAAGGCGCGATTGACCGCCTCCTTGACCATCATCGCGATCGGGCGCGACAGCTGGCTGATGCGCTCGGCGACCGCGATCGCTTCTTCGAGCAATTTATCGGCAGGGACGATGCGGCTGACGAGCCCTGCCCGCTCCGCCTCGGCCGCATCCATCATGCGGCCGGTCAGGCACAGATCCATCGCCTTGGCCTTGCCGATAAAGCGCGGCAGGCGCTGCGTCCCGCCGGCGCCCGGCATCGTGCCAAGGTTGATCTCGGGCTGGCCAAAGCGCGCGTTCTCGCTGGCAATGACGATGTCGCACATCATCGTGACTTCGCAGCCGCCGCCGAGCGCAAAGCCGCCGACCGCGGCGATGACCGGCTTCCGGCATTGCGCGACGCGCTCCCAGCCGCGTGTGATGAAATCTTCCTGATAGGCCTGCATGTACGTCTTGTCGGCCATCTCCTTGATGTCGGCGCCGGCGGCAAACGCTTTGTCGCTGCCCGTCAGCACGATCGCGCCGATCGCCGGATCGGCTTCGAGATCGTCGAACGCCGAGCCGATCTCGGCGACGAGGGCGGCGTTCAGCGCGTTGAGCGCCTGCGGCCGATTCAGCGTAACGACGCCGACCGCGCCGCGCCGCTCGAGCAGGATGTTTGTGTATTGCCCGCCAGTCATGACACCGCTCCTACTCTTCGATCGCGGCAGTGGCGCCGCGGTCCAGTTTGTCTCCGGGTCAGCTTACGGGCGCCAGAGAGCGGGTGGTAGGGGCGGCAGAAGGTCGAGCGACAGGACCGGTCGCCTCCGAGGTGGGCGATACCACTGCTAGTTTTCACAAATAATTCGTTTAGGGATATTCTTAATCTTGAAACCAATGATTTAACCCCGATATCAGAAAGACAGGCGTTAGTTTGCCGCGTATAATCCTGAGCTGCGGAAAGCGTGTCGCTTATCGGGCGGCGTCCTAGGTTATCCGTCAGATAGCAAACAATTCCCCGGCACAGGGCCGCGAAAGACGGCTGCCGACCGGTAAAACTCTACTTCTGACAGGTGGCATAACCCGAACAACGACAGCGGTACTTGATATGGCAAAAAACAGCTCTGCGAAATTCGTCAGACCCGATGCCGATGCGCGTCAGGCGCAAGCGGCCAAGACGACGCGCCTGCGTTCGCTGCGCTTGGCAAAGGAAGCCGAAGATGCGGAGAAGGCTGCCGCGGCAAAGCTCGAGGCCGCCGCAAAGCCGCGCTCTCGCTCGCGCACGCCGCAGCGCCCCGATGTGCCGAGCCAGGCGAGCTAAAGCTGCGAACGAGCAACTTGCGCTGAGAGCTAGCGCTGCTTTTTCGCGCAGAAAAAGGTCGAGCGGCCGGCCTGGGTGATGCGGCGCACGCCTTCGGCGCAGGTACAGCCCGGACACGGTTCGCCCTCATGGCCGTACACCGCCCAGCGGTGCTGGAAATAGCCAAGCTCGCCATTTGCCTGGACATAATCCCTGAGGGATGAGCCGCCGGCCTCGATCGCCTCGGTCAGGACATCGCGGATTGCGCTTGCCAGCCGCGCGGCGCGCGCGCCGGTAACGGTCGCGGCGAGCCGGCGCGGCGAGATGCCGGCGCGATAGAGCGCCTCGCAGACATAGATGTTCCCGAGCCCGGCGACGATCCGCTGATCGAGCAATGCCGATTTGATCGGAGTCATCTTGCGGGCCAGGGCGCGCGATAGATAGGCGCCGTCAAAACCCGGCTCCAAGGGTTCCGGGCCCATGCCGGCGAGGAGCGGATGGGTCGCCTCCTCGCCTCGCCGCAGATAATCGAGAATGCCGAAGCGGCGGGCATCGTTGAGGCGGACCACGGTGCCGTCATCGAGGGTCAAGACGACATGGTCGTGCTTCGCGTGGGCGCCATTCGCGTCGCCGGCGATGATCCGGCCCGACATGCCGAGATGCAGCAGCAACAGCCCGGTCTCGTCGAGCTCGATCAGGATGTATTTGCCGCGGCGCGCCAGAGCGCCGATCAGCGCGCCGTCGAGCCGCTCGGCCAGCATTGGTGGGAACGGCCGGCGCAGATCGGGGCGGCGCAATTCGGCCTGGACGATGCGGCGGCCGCTCATGCGGCGCGCCAGCCCGCGCCGGACCGTCTCGACTTCAGGCAATTCCGGCATCGGCAGACCGCTCGACAAGGTTCGGTTCGGCGCCGTAATAGCGCGCGAATACGGCAAGGATTATGCTTCCTGCCGGATGAGCGAGCCAGAGACAAGAGGCGAGGCAGCTAGCCGCAACGGGAGTCGGGACACCGATTTCGGCTTTCGCCGCGTGCTGGAGAGCGACAAGGCGCCGCTCGTGCGCGCCATCTTCGACAGCGTCGCGCCTCGTTACGATCTGATGAACGATCTGATGAGCGGCGGCATCCATCGCTGGTGGAAAGCCGAGATGATCGCCTGGCTCAATCCCCGCCCCGGCGAGCGGCTTGTCGATGTGGCCGGCGGCACCGGCGACATCGCCTGCCGAGCATTGTCGAGGCTGACCCCCGAGGCGGGCGGCCACGTCATTGTCTGCGACGCAACCTTCGAGATGCTGGAGACCGGCCGCGCCCGGGCGATCGATGACGGCATCCTCGCCGGCATCGAATGGCTGTGCGGCGATGCCGAGCTTCTGCCGCTCGCCGACCGTTCCGCGGACCTCTATACGATCGCATTCGGGCTACGCAACGTGACGCGGATCGAGCGCGCACTCGCCGAGGCGCGCCGCGTGTTGAAGCCGGGCGGGCGGTTTCTGTGCCTCGAATTCACCCCGGCGGTAACACCGCTCCTGCAGCCCCTCTACGATCTCTACAGCTTTCAATTCCTGCCGTGGCTCGGCCAGATCATCACCGGCGACCGCGACGCCTATACCTATCTCGTCGAGAGCATCCGGCGATTTCCGGCGCAGAGCGAATTGTCGGAGCTGATTGCGGCGGCCGGGCTCGAGCGGGTCAAGTTCCGCAATCTGACCGGCGGCATCGCCGCGCTGCATTCCGCCTGGCGGCTCTGACCGCGGCGGTCGGAACCCAGCGCGGTGTTCGAGCTCTTTCGCAGCGGCCGCCATCTCGCCCGTCTCGTCTGGATCGGGCTGACGCTGGCGCGGCACGATGCGCTGTTCCCGCTCGATGGCACTGCCGGCATGGCGCCGCTCTTACGCGTCGCCCGGCTGCTCCGGCGAAGCGACCGGGCCCGCGGCCGCCCCGGCGAGAGGCTCGCGGCGGCGCTGACCGAGCTCGGGCCGAGCTTTATCAAGCTCGGGCAATTGCTGTCGACCCGTGCCGACCTCCTCGGCGACGAGATCACCGAAGATCTGACGCAATTGCAGGACCGCCTGCCGCCCTTTCCCGGCGCTCAGGCGCGCGCCTTGATCGAGGCGGAATTCGAGCAGCCGCCCGCGAGCCTTTTCGCCGCGTTTGACGATACCGCGGTCGCCGCCGCCTCGATCGCGCAGGTGCATTTCGCGATCACGACCGAGGGCGCGGAAGTCGCGGTCAAGGTGTTGCGGCCGGGGATCGCCCGCGCGATGGCGCGCGACCTCGATCTGTTCTTGTGGCTGGCGCGTCTCGCCGAGCGCACCCAGCCGCATTTACGGCGGCTGAAGCCGGTCGAGGTCGTCGAAACGCTGGCGCAATCGGTGCAGCTCGAAATGGATCTGCGCTTCGAGGCCGCCGCGGCCTCCGAGCTTGCCGAGAATTTCGCGGGCGATACGAGCTTTCGGGTGCCGCGGATCGATTGGCTGCGCACCGGCCGCACCGTGCTGACGACCGAGCGCATCGGGGGCATCCGGGTCGACGACCGCGCCGCGCTGATCGCCGCCGGGCACGATGTCGAGGCCTTGTTGCGCAACGCGGCCGGCGCATTCTTCAAGCAGGTGTTCCGCGACGGCTTTTTCCATGCCGATCTGCATCCCGGCAACATGTTTGTCGATAGCGACGGCGCGCTCGCGGTTGTGGATTTCGGCATCATGGGCCGGCTCGACCGCCAAACCCGCTATTACCTCGCCGACATGCTGATCGGGTTTCTGACGGGCGATTACCGGCGCGTTGCCGAGGTGCATTTCGACGCGGGTTATGTGCCGCGGCGGCGCTCGATCGACGCCTTCACGCAGGCCTGCCGCTCGATCGGCGAACCCATCCTCGGGAGGCCCTTGAGCGAGATCTCGATCGCGCGGCTCCTGGCGCAGCTGTTTCATGTGACCGAGCAATTCGACATGGAGACGCAGCCGCAACTGTTGCTGCTGCAAAAGACGATGGTGCTGGTCGAAGGCGTGGGGCGGCGGCTCGACCCCACGGTCAACATCTGGAGCCTCGCGCGGCCACTGGTCGAGGAATGGGCGCGCGACAATCGCGGCCCCGAGGCGCAGCTCCGGCAACGCATCGACGCTCTAATCGAGACGCTCGACGAGGTGCCGCGCCTGTT
>VAZF01000713.1 GCA_005888425.1 Alphaproteobacteria bacterium | reverse complement strand
GGCGGCGCTCTATTCACAGATCCTGCAGCAGGAGCCGGAGCAATGGGAGGCGCTGGGCGGCCTCATCCGCGCCCTGACCGCGCGCGGCGAACTCGACAAGGCGCATCAGGCGCTGGCGCAGGTCCCGGCAGCCCAGGCCAACCATGCCGAGATCGCGGCGGCGCGCTCGGCCCTCGAATTGGCCGAGCAGGCGCAGAAGGCGATGGCCGGCGCCGGCAAGCTGAAGAGCCGCGTCGAGCAGAACCCGGACGATCACGAGGCGCGCTTCGAATTGGCGACGGCGCTGTTCGGCAGCGGCGAGCGCGAGGCCGCGATCGACGAATTGCTGACCCTCTTCAAGCGCGACCGCAAATGGAACGACGAGGCGGCCAGGAAGCAGCTCGTCAAATTCTTCGAGGTCATGGGGCCGACCGATCCGCTGACCCTGAGCGCGCGGCGGCGCCTCTCCGCGCTGATGTTTGCATGAGGGATGTTTGCCTGAGGGATGTTTGCCTGAGGGATGTTTGCCTGAGGCACGGCGGGAAGGAGAGCGCGGCATGAGCGATCGCGAGCGGGCATTGCCCGACATCCTGCCGATCTTCCCGCTGACCGGCGTCTTGCTGTTGCCGCGCGGGCGGTTGCCGCTCAACATCTTCGAGCCGCGCTACCTCACGATGACGAAGGACGCGCTGGGCGGCGAGCGCCTCATTGGCATGGTGCAGCCGAGCGAACCGGAGCTCCAGGATAATAGAGGCCGCGGCGCGATGAACCCGCCGGTCTATCCGGTCGGCTGCGCCGGCCGCATCACCTCCTTCACCGAGGCCGATGACGGGCGTTACATGATCACGCTGACCGGTCTGTCGCGCTTCCGCATCGCCGAGGAATTCCCGGTGTTGAGCGGTTATCGCCGCGTGCGGCCCGATTGGCAGCCCTTCGCGCGCGACCTCGACGCGCAGACCGGCGCCGAATTCGACCGCGACCGCTTTATCCGCGGCCTGAAGGCGTTTTTCGATCAGCGCCAGATCTCGGCCGATTGGGAGGCGATCGAAAAAGCCGCGGGCGAGCATCTGATCAACTCGATCGCCATGCTCTGCCCGTTTGTCCCAAGCGAAAAGCAGGCGCTGCTCGAAGCCCCCGATCTCGACGAGCGGGCGCGCCTCTTGATCGCGTTAGTCGAGATGGCTGCGGTCGACCCGGGCCAGAACTTCGCCTCGGACGAGAACGGCGCGACTCGGCACTGAGCGTTCGCGGGATCATTGGCAGGAGCATCCGGAGGACGATATGGACGAACCCTCCGACATCGACCCCAAGCTGTTGGAAATCCTGGTCTGTCCCTTGACCAAGGGGCCGCTGCGCTATGATCGCGCCGCGCAGGAATTGATCAGCGAGGAGGCCGGGCTCGCCTATCCGATCCGCGATGGCATCCCGATCATGCTGGTCGACGAGGCGCGCACCTTGCGCGAGGACGAGATCCCCGGCAAGCGGCTGCCGCCCGTCGCCGAGCGCAATGGCTGAGGCGCCCTGGCCGGTCGAATTGCGCTTGAAGCGCGCCGCCAAGCGGCTCGAGATCGCGTTCGACGACGGCAAAAAATTCAGCCTCCCCGCCGAATATCTCAGGGTCGAGAGCCCGTCGGCCGAGGTGCAGGGCCACGGGGCGGGCGAGAAGACGATTGTCGCTGGACGCGCTCATGTCGGGATCATGGATCTGGAGCCGGTCGGCAATTATGCCGTGCGCATCAAATTCGACGATCTGCACGACACCGGTATTTTTTCGTGGGAATACCTCTACCGGCTCGGGGTCGAGCATGACCGGCGCTGGCGCGAGTATCTCGCCGCCGTTGCCATGAAGGGCCTCAGCCGCGAACCCCCGCGCGGTTAGCTAAAGCGGCTCGCCGCGGGCGAGGCGGGGGCGGTCGCCCAAGACGCCCATCGCGTGCTGCATCAAGAGGCGCTTCGCGGCCCGACCGGCTCGACATGCCCTAGAAAATCGCCAAACCGGGTGCGCAGCTCCGCCGCGAATTCGGCGCCGGACAGGGCCAGGAGATGCGGCGCGAGATCGGCATCCTCGGTCCATACGATCGAAGAGCGTGCGCGGTGCGTATGCGTGGCATCCTCAGATGGATCATCCGTCATCGGCAGGATCGCGAAGGGGCCGGCCGGCAGAAAATGCTCGACGGCGATGCCGGCATGCGGCCGCTCATGCTGCACGGTCGTGACGATGCCGGTCTGGCGGTAGCGCCATTCGACCGTGCCGATGCCGGCGGCGCGCCGCAGCGGCGAGTTCTGCCCGTCGGCGGCGGCCACGAGCCGCGTGCGGAGTTGCGCGCCATCGGCCAGCCTCACGACAGCGCCGCCCTCATCGGCGGTCATCGCGGTCACGGCGCGAGGCGCCAGCAGCTTGAGGCTCGGCAGGATCGCGGCGCGGTCGAACAGCGCGCGCCGCAACACCCGGTTCTCGACGATGTAGCCGAGCGGCGCGCTGCCGCCCAATTCGCGGTGGTCGTAGTGGAGGAACAAGGGCGAGTCGTCGTCGGCGACGCGGATCTCGCGGATCGGCTCGGCCTCGCGCTCGATCGCCTGCCATAGTCCGATCCCGTCAAAGACCAGGCGCGAGCCATAGGCGATCGCCGAGGTGCGCCCGTCGAACCGGTCCGCGGTCATCGCCGCCGGGTCCTGCCGGTCGATGACGATCGTCGACAGCCCGGCGCCGGCGCAGGCGACCGCGAGCAGCATCCCGTTGAGGCCGCCGCCCGCGATGATCAGCTCGGCATCATCCGCCATCGCCTGGAGGATATCCCCTCCTCCGCTTGCGGGGGAGCGTTAGGGTGGGGGGCATGCATAGAGTGCGATAGACGGGGTGGCCGGCGGAGCATAAATTTCCCGCAAACGGCCGTCCGCCGAGGAGAACACGCCATGGCGCATACAATCACGCCCTTGACCGAGCACACCGGGGCGGAAATCCGCGGCCTCGATCTGACCAAGCCGGTCGATGCCGAGACCCGGGCCGTCCTCAACGCGGCGTTTGCCAAGCACCACGTGCTCGTCGTGCGCGACCAGACATACGAGCCGGCCGATTTCAAGCGCGCCGTTCAGCTCTGGGGCGAATTGCAGCCGCATGACAAAAAGGACCACCACATCCCGGGCTTTCCCGAGATGTATTACGTGACGAACCAGGAATTCCTCGGCGACCGGCGCATGATCCCGGGCGAGACCTTCCACACCGATCACTCGAACCACCCGGCGCCGCCCAAGGCGACGATCCTCTACCCGGTGGCATTGCCGAGCCGCGGCGGCGACACGCAATACGTCAACATGCATTTGGCGTATGACGAATTGTCCGAAGCGATGAAGCGCAAGATCGACGAGCTGAAGGCGATCCACGTCTATCTCAGCAAATACAGCCCGCGCCCGTTAAAGCCACTGAACG
>VAZF01000712.1 GCA_005888425.1 Alphaproteobacteria bacterium | reverse complement strand
TCGGGCAGAGACCGCGCTGGCGGCATTCACCACGCCAAGCAGTGGCGGCTGGATCATGTTCGGCAAATCCCCGAGCTGACGGCCTGTGACACTGGAGATCACCGGCTCGCGGCGATCACTCTCAGCCACGTGCAGTGCTATGTGCCGCGAAACACAACGAGGGCGTCTACCGCCTTCACTCCCTGACCTGACGGCAGCACCATGAGCGGATTGATGTCCAACTCTGCCAAGTGTCCTTCGAGGTGCATGGCGAGATGCGACACGCGCTCCAGGGTATCCTCGAGCGCCTTGAGGTCCGCCGCTGGCCGTCCGCGAAAGCCCTGGAGCAACCGGGCGCCTTTGACCTCGGCGATCATCGCCTGGGCTTCCGAGCGGGTGATCGGGCAGCGTCGGAGGGCCACGTCATTGTAGACCTCGACCATTACGCCGCCACTCCCGAACAGCAGCACCGGGCCCAATTGCGGGTCGTAAGACACGCCAATGATGACTTCGACACCGCCGCCCACCATCTCCTGCACCGACACGCCGGTGATCCGAGCCTGTGGCGCATAGACCTTGGCGCTGGCCACGATCTCGGCGTAGGCGATTCGTACTTGTGCCGCACCGCCGAGGTTCAGCCGAAGGACCCCGGCCTCTGTCTTGTGCAAAATATCCGGCGAGTCGACCTTCAGAGCCACCGGGAACCCGAGCTGCTCTGCGGCCGCGACGGCGGCCTCCGCGGAATGTGCCCGGTGCTCGCGCGCACTCGCTATCCCCCAGGCCGCCAACAGCTGCTTGCTCTCGGACTCCGAGAGTGTTGGACGCCCTAAGCCGAGAGCCTGGGCAATGGCCTCGTCCTGCGGCGCCGTTCGCGCCGGGGCCGTGGCAAAGCTATCGGCCAGGCGACGCTCGCGCGGTCGTGGCGTCCCGGCTGCCTGTCCACAAGAACACCACGCCCTTGTCGCTCCGATCGCGCTGGCTGATTACCTGCTGAGCCTGGGTGTCCGCGCCGGCACTCGCCACGACGAGCGTCCCCATCCGGGGATCATTGATCATATGCTCCATGATTGGCGGGAAGGACTCACTATTGGCAAGGTTTGTCACATCGGCAGGGTTCGCCGCCCACCCGAAGCCCTTCAGGATCCCGTTGATGCCGTCACGCGCCTCCGGCCCGAGCGGCGGCAGATCGAGACCGGCTTGACCGCACATGTCGGCGGTGAGCGAGCTGATACCGCCCGAGTGGGATACCACCGCGATGCCGGGCACTTGGGGCCTGGGGGTGTGGGCCAGGAGGTGCGCGACCTCCAGGAGTTCGTCGTAATCCTGGACCCGGATCACCCCGTATTGGGCAAAGATCGCATCGTACCGGGCATCCGCGCCCGTCAGCGCTGCAGTATGCGAGCGCGCAGCTCTCGCCCCGAGTTCCGAACGCCCGATTTTGATAAGGACGATTGGCTTGCCGCGCTCCGCCGCGAGCTTTGCCACCTCGAGAAACTTGTCGGCGCGCTTGAACCCTTCGACAAAGCCGGCAATGACCCGCGTATCTGGATTGTCGAGCAGATAGCGGGCGAAATCGGTGAAGTCGAGGTCGGCCTCATTCCCCGTCGAGATGATGTAGCTGAAGCCAATGCCGTTCTCCACCGCCCGCACCAGGAAGGGCCCGAACGCCGTCGCGCCGCTCTGGCAGACCAAGCCGATCGGCCCGGTCACACCCTCCGCGCCGCGCGAGGAAGAGGTGGCCCAGATGTCGTCTTTCACATTCGCGAGCCCCAGGCAGTTGGGGCCGCTGATGCGCATGCCCGAGGCGCGGGCAAATTCGCCCAATTTCCCCTGCAAGTCACGCCGGTCGTCCATGCCGCGCTCGGCAAACCCCGCCGAGATCACGATCGCTGATCCCGCCCCCTTGCGGCGGCTCTCCTGTAGGACATCGAGCACCTGGTCGTAGGGCACCACGATGCCCACCAGGTCGGGGGCCTCCGGCAGGTCCGTCACGCTCCGATAGGACTTCTCCCCCATGATTTCGTCATAGCGCGGATTCACGGCATAAACCCGCACCCGGTCCTTAGCTTTGAGCGCCGCGGCCAGAAACCGCCCGCCATACTGCATCCGTGGCGTCGCGCCCACGATCGCAATGGAGCGCGGGTTGAGCATTTTGTGGATCGACGCCATCTGTGGTTCTGTCCAGAACTCCATGACACCCTCTGAAAGGAACGTGGTCCGTTGGGTCGGCAAGCCCACGCTCTGCGAACGGCGCTGCCATCGGCCGATATTCCCGCATCATGCCTCTGAATTCAAAGTGGTGTAGGATGGGTTGAGTGCGGCGAACCCATATAGCAGCGTCATGGGTTTCGCCCAGTTGCGCCGGGCTCAACCCAGCCTACAAACCGGCACGGAGGGCTCGATGAGACTGAGTCTTTTCTATCAGATCCAGGTGCCCAAACCGTGGACCGCGGAGAGCGAAGCCCAGCGCATCTATGAGGCGCTCGAGCAGATTCCGTTCGCCGAGCAACAGGGCTTCTCCGCCGTGTGGTTTTCCGAGCACCATTTCCGGCCGGTATGGTCGCACAACAGCGCGCCCGACCTGACATTGGCGGCGGTCAGCCAGCGCACCGAGCGCATCCGCCTCGGCATCGGCGTCGTGCTGGCGCCGATCCACCATCCGCTGCACATCGCGCAGCGCATGGCGACACTCGACATTCTGAGCCGCGGGCGGGTCGATGTCGGACTCGGCCGCACCGGTTATCCCTATCAGCTGACCCCGTACGGCGCCGACCTGCGCGATACGCGCGGCATGTGGCAAGAGTTCGCCGACGTTTTGCCGCGCATCTGGATGCAGGAGGAGATCACCTACGAGGGCGAGTACTTCAAGATTCCACGCCGCGAAGTCCTGCCGAAACCATTGCAGAAGCCGCACCCGCCATTGTGGTCGGCCTGCGGCAGCGACGAGACAGCGGTGCAGACCGGCAATCTCGCAATGGGCGGCCTCTTAGGCAGCGAAGGCGGCCCTGACCGT
>VAZF01000738.1 GCA_005888425.1 Alphaproteobacteria bacterium | reverse complement strand
GCAATGGAGCAGGAAATGAGAATGCGCTTCCGTGTTCTCGGCAAGGCCCCGAACCGGATTGTGGCGCTGCTGGTGCAGGTTGCAATCATCGCCGCTCTGATCGGGATCGGTGTGCCGCCGGCGCGCGCGCAACTGGCAGGCGCAGGACCAGGATGGCAGGTGCTCGTCAACCCGTATCTCTGGATACCCGGTGTCAGCGCCAAGATCCAGACGCCACTGCCGCAACGGCCTGAAGTCGACACGAATGTGAGTTTCGACCGGGTATTGGCAAAACTGAACGGGGTTCCGTTCGAGGGGGCGGCCGAGCTGCGCTACGGCCCGTTCGGCCTTCTCGGCGATTTCATCCACCTCCCCGTCGCCGCCAATATCCCGACACGGGATGTCTTCTTCCAAGGCGGGCGCAGGCGTCCGTCCTTGGGGCTTCTCCGCAACGATGACCCTGAATCCTGGGTTACTTTCCAGGAGGGTTATCACCCGCGATGTTAGCTGGGCCGATCCGCTGATCGCGGCTCGCTACCACCGCGAGCTCGGCAACGGGTTCGGCGTGACCGGCTACGCCGATATCGGCGGCTTTGGCGCCGGCGCGGATCTGGACTGGCAGCTCCTAGGCACGGTGGACTATGCCTACAGCTCTTCCGTGTCTTTCCACGCCGGCTATCGCAGCATCCACTTCGATTACCAGCCCGGTACCAGATTGGGCGTGAATGTTCACTTGGACGGTCCGATTTTTGGCGGAACCATCCGCTTCTAAGCGACACTGGCGCGGTACGCTCGAATCGCACCCGAAAGCTTGCGGCGATTTGCAGCGCCTGCCGCGGCTAGCACACCCCGGGAGGGGCCAATGTCCACTGCTATCGTCGACACAGCGGCCAGCCGACATTGGAGGAGATTGCTGTCATTCCTCGGCCGCGAGTTCCGCGAGATTCTTCCGCCGACCCTGTTCTTCTTCGTCGGATTCAACCTGATCCTGCTCACTAAGCGGCTGATACTCGAAGACTACCTCATTCAATATGCTGGGTTTCTTGTCGCGACGACCAGCGCGCTCCTTGTCGGGAAGAGCGTGCTGGTTGCGAACACGATGCCGTTCCTGCGGCGCTTCGATAATTCTCCGCTGGTTTACCCGATCCTGTTTAAGACACTCGTCTACACGTTGTTCGTTTTCGTGGCCCGCCTAATCGAGGCGCTAATTCATTACCTCATAGGGGGAGGTGTTTTGGGCGGCGGCCGATTCTTCGAGCATCTCATCGGCACCTTCTCCTGGTCGCATTTTACCGCCGTGCAGCTATGGATCTTTGTGCTTTTTCTGATCTACATAATCGCGAGTGAGCTCAACCAGCTGCTCGGGGACGGTGAGCTCTTCAAGGTTTTTTTCACCCGCCGCTCATCGGAGCTGAAATCGACGCGCCGTGCGCGTATTCGGCTGCTGACGCGCCTGGGACGGCTGACCGACGCTCACCCCATCGAAATCCTGGCGGATCCGCAATCGGCGCCGCACACGGACCTCGTCGGCATTCTGCGAGATCTGGCGCACGGAAGTCACTCCGGTGAACTCGCGCGATAGAGAGCCGGCTCGCGTATCACCCCCATCGTAAGCATGAGCGGGTAATGTCACCCGTCCCGCTAAAGGCCGGCTTAATTTGAGTTTCGTTGCCAGAGCCGACCCGGCGATGCGGGTTGAGCGTCCGCGTTGCGCATGTCAGCCAAATCTCGCTCGAGGAAGAAATCCAGGAAGGTGCGTATCACCGCGATAGCACCGAGTTTTCCAATTTCCTGCCAGCTTGGGGCAATGGCTGTCCCGATTATATCGGCCGCGAGCTGAAACGTCAGGGCAGCGATGAGCCAACGCCCGAAACGCACCCAGGTTTCGCGCATCGGATTGGCCGATGACGAGGAAAACATCAGGCGCAAGCCGTTGAGGCAAGCCTCGATCGTGCCCGCGATCACCGTCAACAACGCAACGCCATTGATGAGAATAACCGCGTTTTCCGTGACGAAGATCAGCCATTCCTTCATGACAAGCTCCGGCGAGAGACTGGCCTCTGACGCTTAATCCAAGACGGTTTCACCACCCTCAGAGCAGTCAAAGGTCGGACGCACGATCCGATCCCGAGTCACAAATGATAGCGGCTCGCGCGGCGGTCGCGCCGTAGCCTCGGTGTACCAAGAAAGCCGATCTCCAACTTCAGCCCTCTTCCTTGGACAATCCAACTCGCCATCTAGGTATTAGGAGCGGATTTATGCGAGGTATCGAACACGACCTGATCGTGCAAAAAGAGCCGTTCAAAGAACGTACGCGCCCTATCAAAACGCGATCTTTCATGGGAAGGAAATGTCTCGCGCATTATATCGAGGATGCTTCTCTTCGAATCTATCCAATCGAACAGTCTCTTTTCTGTCTTGTCGATCGCCATATAGAGGTCTTTATAAGTATGGCCTC
>VAZF01000328.1 GCA_005888425.1 Alphaproteobacteria bacterium | reverse complement strand
CACTTGGTGCCTCCGGCAGAATGTGATTACCAACGCTACCAATATCCGTGCGGTCGACATCCGAACCAATAACGTGACGATCGACTGCAACGGATTCAGGCTTGCCGATGCGCAGGCAGGCCCCTCCACAATGAGCACCGGGATCTCGGCGAATGGTTCCTTTTCGAACATCACGGTGCGAAATTGCACGATCATCGGTTTCAATTTTGGGATCTTTATTACGGGCAATCCGCCGGGAGCCGGTCACGTCATCGAGAACAACCTCCTCTGGTTCAACCGCTCTGCTGGGATTCGATTGGACGGCGCGGCCGGCATCGTCCGCCACAACACCGTGACGAATACGGGCGGCCAGCCCGGTTCGCTCAATGGCATCGGGATCGTCGTGAATGGCAGCGTCGATGTGATCGACAATGTCGTCGACGGGGTTACCGGAGACGGCAGCGTTGCTTTTACCCCTTACGGCATCACTGCCGGCGATAATGCTTCGGTCGGGAGCCTGATTCGCGGCAATCGGGTGCGGAACCTGACGCCAAACGGCAGCGGGTCCGCAACCGGGATCCTGGTTTACAGCACCGGGGCTTGGGTCCGCGACAAACTGGTCGGACAACAGAGCTCGACAAACGGCATCGGTATTTCGTGCGGCACCGAGACGCGGGTCCGCGACAACATCGTCAAGAACTACACGCAGGGTCTGGCCGGCCTATGCGACAACGATACCGGCAACGTCGCGTACTGACCAAGGCCCAGCATGAGGGCGCTTCGATCCTGGGCGATTGCCGGGCTGGCGCTTGCCGCGCTTGCCGGCGGGGCCTCCAGCGCCTCGGCAGCCAGCAGCTACGACAGTTGCGTCAACTATATCGATGCCGTGCCGATCGTCATCTCGACGCCGGGAACCTGGTGCTTGCGGCATGACGTGGTGACCAATGCCACCGGCATCCGCGCGATCGATATCGAGACCAACAATCTCACGATCGATTGCAACGGGTTCAGCCTGAGCAATCTCCCAGCCGGGCCTGGGACGCTCAGCACCGGCGTGTCTGCCTGGGGGTACTCCAACATCACCGTGCGGAACTGCACGATCCAACGCTTCGACGTAGGGATACTGATTGCCGGGAGCCCGCCAGGCGGGGGCCGCCCTCCAGGCACCGGCCATCTGATTCAGAACAACCGGTTGGCGCAGAACCGATCTGTCGGCATAGAGGTCGTGGGTTTCGGCAGCGTTATCCGGGGCAATATCGTCGCGAATACCGGCGACCGGCCGCTGGGCGGCATCGGGTGGGGAATTCGAGCACTCGGCGGTGTCGATGTTATCGATAACGTGGTGGACGGCATTTTCGACGACGGCGTGGTAACGGCATTCCAGTCGGTTGGCATCTTCATTTCCGATTTTGGCAGGCTCAACCCCGACATAACGCCCAGTGGGATGCGGATTGTCGGGAATCGCGTACGCAACCTGGCGCAAAAGGGCGGTGCCAACTCGCTCGGCATCTATCTCGCCGGAACAGGTATTTGGGTCCGCGACAACCTGATCGGACAACAACGCCTTACTGCTGGCGCGGGCGTGTGGTGCGAGGGCGACGCGCGGGTCCGCGACAACGTCGTCAAAAATTATTTCCAGGGCCTCTACGGCACCTGTACTGATGACGGCGGGAATGTCTCGTACTGATGCCAACGTGAAGCGCGCTCACCGGTATCTGGCGATTGTAGCGTTGGCGCTCGCCGCGCTTGCCGCTGCGGCTTCCAGTGCCCGCGCGGCCAGCAGCTACGACAATTGTGTCGGCTATATCGATGCGCCAAACTTCATTCCGAAGCCGGGGACATGGTGCCTGCGGCAAAATCTCGTGACGAGTATCACCTCCGGCGCCGCGATCTGGATCAATGCCGATCACGTCACGATCGACTGCAACGGCTTCGTGCTGGACAATTCGCCGGGCGGCCCTCGGACTGGAGCCACCGGGGTGGCGTCCTACGGATACTCCGGGATCACGGTTCGCAACTGCGCAATTCAAGGCTTCGCTAATGGAATCTCGGTGATTGGCGGCACCTCGGCAAACGGCGGCCATGTCATCGAGAACAACCGCGTCAGGCAGAGCCGCGTGAATGGCATCAGCGTGGAGGGATACGGCAGCGTCATCCGGGACAACATCGTGGCGAATACCGGCGGAGGACCAGGCGTGAGTGCTGCGTTGGGCATCTTCGCGAGCGGCCGTGTCGACGTTGTGGACAACGTCATCGATGGGGTTTTCGGCGACAACAGCCTCGCAGATTTTCAGACGTTCGGCATTTATTACGCCGAATCCGGCTCCGTTAATGCGGTTGTCGGTGCAAAAATCGAGCGCAATCGGGTGAGAAATCTCACCCAGAAGGGCAACTCTCCGAGCGAGGGCATCGAGGTCGTGGGCCACGGGATATTGGTGCGCGACAACCTGATCGGGCAAGGCAGCGCGATCGTTGGCGATGGGCTGTTATGTTTTGGCGACGTGCGGGTCCGCGACAACATTATCAAGAACTACGGCAGGGCATGCGCGGCGTCTGCAGCGACGATGGCGGGAATGTCGCGTACTGATGCGAGCTGTCGCTCGCGACAGCTGCAAAAGCTCCTCGGTGCGGAGAGCCGATGATGCGCACTCCCCGATCTTTGGTAATTGCCGCGCTGGCGCTCGCGGTGCTTGCCGGCGCGGCGTCCCGCGCCTCGGCGGCCAGCAGCTACGATAGCTGTGTCGGCTTCATCGACGTGGTGCCGATGGTCATCTCGACGCCGGGGAGGTGGTGCCTACGACAAAACCTTATCACCGCCGCGGCCAATGTCTTCGCGATCGTGATCGCGACGAACAATGTCACGATCGACTGCAACGGCTTTAGGTTGAGCAATCTGCCGGCGGGAATTGGAACGGGCAGCAGAGGCATAGTCTCTTTCCAAGCTGATGCCCTGGTCACCGTTCGCAACTGCACGATCGAGGGTTTTGCGTACGGTATCTATATTGCCACCAACCCGCCGGGAACCGGCTATGTTATCGAGAACAATCGTTTCTCGCAGAACCGATGGTACGGCGTCAGGCTGGCGGGTGTCGGCAGCGTCGTCCGCGGCAATATCGTGACAAATACCGGCCGCCTTCCGAATGCGGACAGCGCGACCGGAATTCACGCGGCCGGCCGTGTCGACGTTATTGACAACATCGTGGATGGTGTTTTCGGAGACGATCATGCCTCGAATTTTTTCCCGATCGGGATTTACGCCGGCAATGACGCCTTTATTCCTGTCCTGGCGGCTGGCGTGCAGGTCAGCGGCAATCGTGTGCGGAACTTGATCCAAATCGGCGGCGGTCGAGCGGCCGGTATCTCGGTTAACGGAACAAACAATTCGGTCCGCGACAACCTGATCGTGCAGCCGGCCCAGACTCTCGGCTGGGGCGTCATATGCGCGGACGGTGATGGCCGGGTCCGCGACAACGTGATCAAAAGCTATGAGACCGCCATTGCCCTCGGTATTTGTATCGATGACGGCGGGAACATCGCGTACTGACGAAACAGTACGGGCGCGAGCGCGAGACGCGCCGGCTTCGTGTGGCGGAGGAACGGAGTAGACAGTAACGCGCGCTTAGCGGGAATGCTGGTGGGCGTTGGCCGGCTGATCGAGCCGCAGCATGCGGTCTACCGCCGCGGCGATACGCGTCCATAACCGGAAGCCGTCCGACCCGCTCTCGTGCAGCGACCGCCGTTCCTCGGCAACTTCGCGCGCCGCGTTCCCATGCTCATTCACCAGGATCGCGGCGAGTTCATCTACTTCCTGATCGGTCATCCTGTATTGTGAAGCTCCCGCGAGGGTCCCGAGTTCCGAGCGTCGAGAGCGCGATTTGTCGGCCAAAACGAAACGTGCTAGGTGTGTTTTGGCGGCTTGCTTGGGGGGAAACGACCGGGCGGCGGCCCTGGGGACAGCGTAAAAACCGCATGGAACTTTCGGTCGTCATCCCGGTCAAGAACGAAGCCGGCAATATCGCGCCGCTCGTCGCCGAGATTGCCGCCGCGCTCGACGGTCGCATCGATTATGAGATCGTTTATGTCGATGATGGCAGCAGTGACGCGACCGCTGCCGAAATCCGCGATTTGCAGCATGGGATGACGCGCCTCCGGCTGATCCGCCACGCCCAAAGCCGCGGCCAGAGCGCCGCCATCCGCAGCGGCGTCAGGACGGCGCGCGGCATCTGGATCGCGACGCTTGATGGCGACGGCCAGAACGATCCCGCCGACATCCCGGCGCTGTGGCGGATCGTGCGCGACAGCCCGCCGGATCCCCCCGTGCTGATCGCCGGCCAACGCGTTCGCCGTCAGGACAGCTGGTCGAAGCGCTATGCCTCGCGGGCGGCGAATGCGGTGCGCCGCCGCCTGCTGCATGACGACACGCCCGACACCGGCTGCGGGCTCAAGCTGTTCCGGCGGGCGGTGTTTCTCGATCTGCCGTTTTTCGACCATATGCACCGCTTTCTGCCGGCGCTGGTGTTGCGCGAGGGCGGCATCGTGCGCTCGATGCCGGTCAACCATCGGCCGCGGCAGCGCGGCACATCGAATTACGGCGTATTCGACCGGCTCGGGGTCGGCATTGTCGATCTGCTCGGGGTCCTGTGGCTTGGCCGCCGCGCCGCGCGGCCGCGGCTGATCGAGCAGGCAGCACCGGCCGAGGAAGACGCGCTTCCGGCAACCCGCGCGGCGGCGCCGCATCCGGCGGAGCCGGTATCGTGATGCGGATCAGGAACAATGCCGGCCGGCTGATTTTGTTGACGTTGCTCGCCATCGGCATCCTTGCCGCCTGGCACTGGCGCGGCGTTTTCGACCCGGCGTCCTTGACCGCGCTGATCGACAGCAGCCCGGCGGCGCCGCTCGTCTTTATCGGGCTGCACATCGTCGCGAGCCTCGTCTTTGTGCCGCGGACGCTGTTGGCGCTCGGCGCGGGGCTCGTCTTTGGAATGTGGTGGGGCGCGCTCTGGGCGGCGCTCGGCAGCCTATCGGGCGCGATCGCCGGATTTCTGGTGGCGCGCTATCTCGGCGGCGGCCTTGCCGAGCGGGCCGGTTGGCGGCGCGCGTCGGGATTGTTGCAGCGCGCCGAAGGGGGCGGCTGGCGCATGGTCGCGATCCTGCGGCTCGTGCCGATCATTCCGCACAGCCTGACCAATTTTGCGCTCGGGCTAACGGGCGTGCGACTCGGTGCCTATGCGCTGGGCTCGCTCCTCGGACAATTGCCGCTGACGATCGCTTATGCCGATCTCGGCGCCGCGGGCGGGCGGGCGCTGCTCGCCGGTGGGGACTGGCCGCAAGCGGTGTTGTGGCCGACCGTGATCGGCCTTACCGCGCTGGCGCTCTCTCTCGCCTTTCCGCTGGCGCTGCGGCGCTTGCGCCCCGCCCAGCCAGTGCAGCAGGCATAGGGCCGCCGGTCGCCCAATCGAGCAATTCGACGGTGTGCGCGACCGGCATCGGCGCGTCGCCGGCGAGCTGCGTAATGCATCCGATATTGCCGGCCGAGACGAGATCGGCGCGGGTCAGCGCGATATTGGCGAGCTTGCGGTCGCGCAAGGCCGAGGCGAGCTCCGGCTGCAGCAGATTGTAAGTGCCGGCCGAGCCGCAGCACAAATGCCCTTCCGGCACATCGACGACGGCGAACCCGGCGGCCGCGAGCAATGCCTTGGGCTCGCGGTCGATCCTCTGGCCGTGCTGCAACGAGCAGGCGGAGTGATACGCGACGCGCAGTTCGGGAATGTTGCCTGAGTTCCGTAAGCCAAGTTCGGTGATGACCTCGCTGACATCGCGCGCGAGCCCCGCGATCTGCGCCGCCTTCGCGGCATAGGCGGGGTCGGTGCGCAGCAGAAACCCGTAATGCTTCAGCATCGTGCCGCAGCCCGAGGCGTTGGCGACGATGGCGTCGAGACCGCCGGTTGCGCGCGCTTTCTCCCACGCGTCAATATTGGCGCGAGCGAATGCGAGCGCCGGTTCTTCATCGCCCAGATGGTGGGTGAGGGCGCCGCAGCAGCCGCTCCCCGGCGCGACAACGACTTCCGCGCCGTGCCGGGTCAGCAAGCGGATCGTCGCCTCGTTGATCTCCGGCATCAGCACCTGCTGCGCGCAGCCCGGCAACAGCGCGACCCGAATGCGCCGCTCGCCTTGGGCGGGGAAGATCTGCGGCCGATCGACCGGCGAGGGCGCCGGTAGCGTGCTTGGCGCCAAATCGACGAGCGGCCGCAGCGGCTTCGGCAGCAAGGCCGCAAACGGTTTCGCGAGGCGGGCCGCGTGCAATGCCGCGCGCATCAGCCGGGGCCGCGTCAACACCCGGCCGAGCGAATACCGCAGCAACCGCTCGGCCCAGGGGCGGCGGTAATGCGCCTCGATATGGCGCCGGCCGTGATCAACGAGGTGCATGTAATTGACGCCCGACGGGCAGGTCGTCATGCAGGCGAGGCAGGAGAGGCAGCGATCGATGTGCTTGACGGTCTCCACCCCGATCGGCTCGCTGCCCTCGAGCATGTTCTTGATCAGGTAAATGCGGCCGCGCGGGCTGTCGAGCTCGTCGCCGAGCAGCACATAGGTCGGGCAGGTTGCGGTGCAGAAGCCGCAATGCACGCAAGCGCGCAGGATCTTTTCCGAGGCGGCGGTATCGGGATCGGCGAGCTGCGCCAGCGTGAACTCGGTCCGCATGGTTCAGCTTCCGCCTGGTTCCGTCGGGACCATGCGGCCGGGGTTCAGAATGTGCCGCGGGTCGAAGGCGTCTTTGACCCGCTGCGACAGGGCGGCGAGCGGCGGCGGCGGCGGCTCGAAGACGGGCACGCCGCGGCGCAGCGCCGGCGAGGCTTTGACGAGCGTCGCGTGGCCGGTGCCATGCCCGTCATGGCCGCGGATCGCGGCCCGGATCACCTGGGCGCCGGCGTCCTCCCGTTCCGCGACGGCGAGCCACAGGAGGCCGCCGCCCCAATCGAGATACCAGACCGCGTCGAGTGACCGCGCCACGGCGTCGCCGATCGCGGCGCCGCGCGCCGGCGCGACCGAGATGCGCCACACCGCGCGCTCGCCCAGCCCCGAGAGCGGCGCGACCTCGCCGATCGCGCGCCAGAAGGCGAGCGAACCGGAAGCGTCGAGCGTCGAGGCTGCGCCGCTCTCGCGATGTTCACGCAGCAGGGCGTCGCGGCGAAACGCGACCGAGGGCGCCGGTCCCTCGACCCGGAATGCCGCCGTACCGGGCCGGATGGAGAGGGTGAGCGGCATCGTTGTGCCCGCCGGAAGATAGGCTGCGCCCGAGACCTCGTGCGGCGACCCGAGCGCCGCCGCCATGAGCCGCCCGGCCGCCCCGGGAGCCAGCCCGGCGAACAACACGGTTGCGACAGTTTCGGGCTCTGGCAACACCTTGACGGTCACTTCTTCAAGCGCCGCGAGAGTTCCGTAGGAGCCGGCCATCAGCTTTGGCAAATCGTAGCCGGTGACGTTTTTGACGACCTTGCCGCCGGCCTTGAAGATCTCGGCGCGGCCGCTGACGGCGTGGAAACCGAGAAAATGGTCGCGCGCCGCGCCGGCTTTGATCCGCCGCGGGCCGGACAAATTGCAGGCGAGGACGCCGCCAAGCGTCGGCGCGGCATCTTCGACACCGAGCAGGCCGCCCCAGCCCGGCGGCTCAAAGGCGAGCATCTGGTTGTGCTTGGCCAGCGCGCGCTCGATTTCGGCGAGCGGCGTCGCGGCGCCCGCAGTCAGCACCAATTCGCTCGGCGCGTAATCCCGGATGCCCGAGAGGCGCGACAGATCGAGCGTGTGCGCCGCCTGCACGGGGCGGCCGAGCGCACGCTTCGAGCCGCCGCCGACCACCTCGACCGGTTCCTCGGCGGCCAGCGCCTCGGCGACCGCCTCGCGCAACTCGTCGATATCGGCGGGGGTGAAGCGGCTCA
>VAZF01000737.1 GCA_005888425.1 Alphaproteobacteria bacterium | reverse complement strand
AGTTTCCGCAAGGTTCTCGAAGTCCTTGGCGAGACGCCGGTTACGCTCTAACCAGGAGAAGGTGCGCTCGACCACCCAGCGGCGCGGGAAAACGACGAAGCCCTTTATGTCGTCGCTCCGCTTGACGATCTCCAGGCGCAGCCGCGGCATCTCGTCACGCGACCATTGCCAGCCGCCGGACCAGCCAGCGTGCAGGCCGCCCGCACCGTGCAGTCGGTTCACATCAATGGAACGGCAGTTTTCGACCTTATCTCGCCCAAACCCGCTTGGCCGTCCCGATCCGACGCCCCCCACAATTGCCGTATCCGAGTGTCAATCGCGAGTTTGTTGGACCGTTTAGCTTCGCCGGCGGGTCTGTTGGTCGTCTCAATGGCTTTGTCGGCATCGTGACCGACGAACGGTTCGGTGTCGGCGCCGGATTTGCCTGATGAGGCTATGCATGAAGCGTCGGCCTTTCTATATGTGCCCATCACCGAGCCGCAGAAGCTTCGGCTCGCAGATTGATCGAGGCGACGCCCTGCTCTGTTTTGCAGGCTGGGTGTTGTTCGGCATAAACCAAAAGCCGCGCAGCCGCAGGCAGCCTTAGGCCGGTCGTCATCAGCGGGTCCTCTGTTGGTAGCGAGGGCTCGCTAGGCGCGGCGGTTCATCGTAATCCTGTCCGCCAATTGCTCGAAGTGTTCGGCCAACCCGAGCAATTCAGTACGACGCGAAATGGCCACTGTTTCTGCTTTCGTGCGGAGATCGGCGGCGCGATATCGGTAGTGCGAGATCCTTGCTTGGGTGGAGTGGGCGAGGAACTCGAAAATGCCGACTTCTTTGTCTTCCATTGCTGTGTCCCCCGGGCGGCGAGCCCAAAGAAGGTGCAGCGGTTTAGGTTGTTTAGCACGGCTCGCCCGGTCGATCTTTCACATGGGTTTACCCGGCGCTTTACGACCTCGATCCTCGTCTGATCCTTTTTGTGGAGCCACGCTGGTTTGTCGCTGTAGCGCATAGCGCATTTAGTATAGCCGCGAGGACTCGTCCCATACTTCGACTTCGATGCCGCGAGACGGCTCTCCTCGGCTGTTTCTATTGCGTCGAGAACCGCTCTGACTTTGTCCAGGTATTCGCCGTAGAGCTGGTCCGCCATCAGCACGATCCACAGTTCTTGCTGCTCGTCCCGGTAGATCCGAAACAGAAGGGGCATGAACGTTTCCAATTTTGCGCGGAAACAGCCCGCCGCTGTTCGCCGCGCCATCAAAGCGTTACCGCGTAATCGAGAGATTTACGATACCGGCCGCGAAGCGTAAACCCGCTCTTAACCATCGCCCGCCCACGCTCCGGACGACACCGTGGAGGGGGGAAGCAGTGGCCGAGATTGCGCTGAATGAATCACAGAAGAACATAGTGCGGCGCTACGTCCAGACTTGGCGACGCTGGCGCCCGGGAATTCGCAGCTTTGCCGAGCTCGAAAGCGATATGGAAAGCCACCGCGAGGTCGTCGTGGACGGGATCACGGTCGACAACAGGCCGGGCCGCCCAGTCATCGCCGCCGATGCGAAGGATGACAAATTCTACGCCGCGATGTTCCGCGATGATGATGAAGCGGTTTTCGACATGGGGACCGACGAATTAGAGCAAGCCCGTGCATATATTCTTCACGGTGAGGGCACGATCCCCGTTCGCAAGTGGCGACACCCTGGACCCGGTGCGAGCGCGGCGGTCATCACACTCTGCTCCTCTAATGCGGAGCGGTAATCCAATGGTCAAGGTTGATGCGGAGAAGGCGGCTAAGATCGGCCACCTCCTATTTCGTTATATGCGGGCGCGGCATCGTTTCAATGAGAAGACCGATCGCCCGTTACCGGCCCATGAGTTGGCCGCGCTGATCGGCCTGGGGAACACTGAATTCGACGATATCTACATCGAGCCGGATGCCAACCCGCCCATCGTGTTCGATGGGAGAGCTGATGATGTGTTCGAGGCGATCATCAAGAAGAAATACCGCGCACTACCATCCTGGGAACCGGAGCTTTTAACAGCGTGGCACCGGCACGTTATCAGCGACGGCCCTGTGCCACGAAAGCCGGGGCCACATCGGTCGAATCAGGCCGCTTAACTGGGCGGCGCTCCGTGTGCTAGCGGCTTGTCTGCACCACAAAAAAGCCCACCGTCGCAGAATAGGCGGTGGGCCCGAGAAGGCGGTTGGCGGTTACGTCAGCTCACGCCGGCTAGAGAGGTGCTTACTCCTCAGTAGCCTCGTCCTGGCGACTGACCGCCCTGTGGCGAGGCCGGCGCCGCGTTGCTTTGCATGTGACTGGCAGCGTGCCCGCGATGTGCCCGGCGCATGACGTGCCGCCCGGGAATCGGCTCAGCGGCGTTCTCGCTCGTTGAATACGGTGCGGCGGTGGTCGCCGACGAAGATGACGATGGCATGGGTGACTGGCTCATCGTGGACGGCGCTGGGGCTGTATAGGGTGAAGGAGCAGTGGCGGTCGGCGCCGGTTGACCGTATGGCGCTGTGCTGGACGGCGCACCGCCAGGAGAAGACTGGCTCGATGGTGCCTGCGCCCAGACAGGGGCGGCCATTGCCAGGGCAACGGCCAAAGCCGAGCCGCTTAGAACATAACTCTTCATGGGTTGACCTCCGGACTAGAGACGCTGGCCAATGCCCCGCCGAAGCAGAGCTCTGCGAAGCATTGGCTTCTTCAAACGGCCGATCCGCGGTTTCGTTCGTGCCGGTCGGGTGTGATAAATTCGGGGCGGGTCAGGGTAGCGAGCCAGTTTGCCGTTCACGACCATGGCGCTCGACATGGTCACTCCCGCTCGCAAAGAGATTCATGAATCTCGAACTCGACGACACCGAACGCGCCGCCCCGTAACGATCCTTGACGGGTGGAACAGCACTTGGACTTTCCAGGCCGGCGGCATCATCATTCGGGAAGCCACAACCCATCGCGTGTCATTGGTAGATCTCACTACCCAGAGAAGCCCCAACACGTATTGAAGGATGCACATGGCTCATAGCGCGCACCCGGCACTTCGTATCGAATATCTGGCTCTGAGCATCACTCCGACAGGCTCAATCCCGAAGCGGTCGATGCCGTTATTGGCCGCTGGCGCGCTGATAGCGCTCGGTGCCGCAATGCTCTTCGTGTTCGCGCTTTAGATCCTTGCGCTGACAGGCCGAACGCGCGTCCCAAGCGGCGCGCCGCGCAAGCCCGCGCAATTCACGACCGGCTGGCTCAACGGCCGCCAAGCTAACTCCGGTCTGGCGCGCCAGTATGCCGGTGTTATGGAAAGGTCGCGCAGATATTTTCCGCCGCGAGGTCGGCGACGGCGAGGCTGGCATAGGGAGTGGGTACTGTCCGGTTTTGACAGGCATAAATTCTACATGTTCGGTCATCGGATGAAATTTTATGAAATCATCACGAGAAATATAGTTGCTAAGTTAAATTGATACGATCGCTTAGGATATTCCGTCGCTTAGTTCAACCTTGTGGAGACCGTGATAATTTTTTGGTTGCAGCCGAAATCTTCTCGACCCATGTGACCGAATACGCCGCACATGATGCGCATCGTCGGCGCTCTGCGACGCGGAACGATGTTATCCGAGCCCAACTTGGGCTCGTCAGCGGCGGACACTGCATCGGAGAAATCCATGATTGTCGAAATGCGCACCTATACGCTGCAGCCCGGCACGGTTGGCCAGTTCGAGGAGCGGTTCGGCGCGGCATTGGCCGTACGCGCCAAGCTGTCGCCGCTCGCCGCCTTCTGGCACACCGAGGTCGGCCCGCTGAACCGGGTCATCCATGTCTGGCCCTACAAGGATTTTGAGGAACGCACCCGCGTTCGCGCCGAATCGCAAAAGCTGCAAGGCTGGCCGCCGAACACCCGCGAATTCGTCGTCGAGCAGAAGAGCGAAGTCTTTCTGCCGGCGCCGTTTTCGCCGAAGCTCGAACCGCGCCAACTCGGCGGTCTCTACGAGATCCGCCTCTATACCCTGAAGCCAGGCGGCATCCCCGGCGTCATCGATCGCTGGAGCACAGCGATCGCCGACCGCGTGAAGCTCTCGCCGTTGGCCTTCGCTGGGCACTCGGAATTCGGCGGCCTCAACCGTTGGTGCCACATCTGGGCGTACAAGGACGCGGCCGAGCGCTTCGCGGTCCGAGAAAAGGCCCGCAAGGAAGGCATCTGGCCGCCGAAGGGTGGGCAGCCGGGCCAAACCCTCGTGCAGGAGAACATGCTGGTGGTTCCCGCCGCCTTCTCGCCGCTGCACTAAAGCGGTAGGCCCTGCTGCGGGGCTCATCCCAGCAGTTTTATGCGACAGCGCCGCTCGGCAATTTCCGGGCGGCGCTAGTTTGAC
>VAZF01000736.1 GCA_005888425.1 Alphaproteobacteria bacterium | reverse complement strand
GTGCTGGTCGTTGATGCGCGGCGGCAAGGCGCGTCCGTGGCGGCGTTGGTCGGCGGCTTTGCGCGGCACGATCCGGAGGTGCCGATCGCCGGGATCGTCTTCAACAGGATCGCCGGTGCGCGGCATCGGGAATTGCTCGAAACCGCGCTGGTGCGGCATGTGCCGGAGATCCCATGCCTCGGCGCAATCCCGCAAGACTCGGGTTTGGCATTACCGGAACGGCATCTCGGCCTCGTGCCGGCTGGCGAGCGCAGCGAAAGCGAAGCGGTTATTGAGCATGCCGCGGCGGCGGCGGCCGCGCTGGATATCGACGCGCTGCTCGCAGTGGCGCGTCCGTCAAGACTGAGCGGTGCTGCTTCCGCAATGCCTTTGCCGCCCTTCGGACAACGGATCGCGGTTGCGCGAGATGCAGCCTTTGTCTTTGCTTATCCGGCGGTACTCGAGGGCTGGCGGCATAGCGGGGCCGAGCTGTCGTTCTTTTCGCCGCTTGCCGACGAGATGCCCGACACCGATGCCGACGCGATCTATCTGCCCGGCGGCTATCCGGAACTACATGCCGGTCGGCTCGCCGCCGCTGAATGGTTTTTCGCGGGGCTGCGGCGCGCCGCGGCTGCCGGTACGGCGGTTTATGGCGAGTGTGGCGGCTACATGGTGCTGGGCGAGGCGCTGACCGATGCCGATGGGCGTGTGCACCCTATGGCCGGACTGTTGCCGCTCGCGACAAGCTTTGCCGAGCGCCGTCTGCATCTCGGATATCGCGAGATGACCTTGCTGCAGGACGGGGCGCTCGGAAGAGTCGGCAGCCGTTTCCGCGGCCATGAATTTCATTACGCGGCGACACTCTCCGCGTGTGGCGACGCGCTGTTCGCGGCAAAGGATTCATCTGGCGTCGATCTCGGCCAAACCGGGTTGCGGCGCGGCTCGGTCGCCGGCTCGTTTATGCACCTGATCGACCGCGCCGAGGATTAGAGCCGGCGGCCCGTCTCCGGGTCGAACAGATGGATGCGCTCGGGGCGGATCGCGAAGCGCGCGATGTCGCCGAGCGGCGGCGCGAAATGGCCCGGCGTACGCGCGGTCATGCGCACCCCGTCGGAGAGCCGGCCGTGCAGGATCGTGTCGGCGCCGAGCCGCTCCAACAATTCGATGCGCAGCGCGAGCGGACCGTCGGATGCAAGATCGAGATGCTCGGGCCGGAGCCCGACGAGGACGCGCCGGTCTTGTACGCCATTTGGCACAGCGATCGGCAATACCGCATCGGCCGTCGCGATGCTGTTCCCGTCGAGCCGGCCCGGCACCAGGTTCATCGCCGGCGAGCCGATAAACCCGGCGACAAAAGCGGTCGCGGGCTGCTCGTATAGATCGAGGGGGCGGCCGATCTGATCGACATTGCCGGCGTTCATGACGATGAGTCGATCGGCCAATGTCATCGCCTCGACCTGGTCATGCGTCACATAAAGCGAGGTGGTGCCGAGCTCCTGCTGCAAACGCTTGATCTCGACGCGCATCTGCACGCGCAGCTGGGCGTCGAGGTTGGACAACGGCTCGTCGAACAGAAACACTTTGGGATCGCGCACGATGGCGCGTCCCATCGCGACCCGCTGGCGCTGTCCGCCCGACAATTGCCTCGGCTTGCGCTGTAACAGCCCATCGAGCTGCAGGATCTCGGCGGCGCGCGCGACGCGGCTCTTGATCTCATACCCAGAGGCCGCGAAGGTCGCCGTAAACGACCGGCTTCTGCGCCTGCAGCGGTCCTAGGCATGCGACGGGCCGGCCATTGCGCGTGACCACGATCTGCTCCCCGGCCTCGGCGCGGGCGACGAGGGCGGCGAATTTGGCCTTGGCCTCGGCGATCGATATTTCGGTCATGGGTTTTCCGTCATTATGACCATGAATGGTCATATAGCTCCGCTTGCCTGCCGGGACAACTGCGCCTTAGCGGCCGCCGGGGTCCCAGCGGAAGCGTTGCTCGCCGCCGGGTGAGCCGATGTTACGGAAACCGAGCCTGTCGAGGAGGGAGGCGGCGCCCGATTGATTTGCCGGGCTCACAGTCGCGACAACCGGCACCAGGCGAGTGAGCACGCGTTCGACAAGTCCGGTGAAGATCCCGCGGCGGCGATGCGTTTTTACAACCCCGGCGTATCGCAATTCGAGGATCTCGTGCTCGCCATAGTGACGCCGCGCCTGATCGGGTTCGGCGAGCAGGAAGCCGACGATCCGGCCGGTCTCGTCGATCGCGACCCAGGACTCGCCCGAGCGCGCGCAATTCCGGATCAGCGCGTAGAGCGCCTCCTCGCGTTCGAGCGGCTCGGTCTGCACCGGGATCTCGGGCGCAACCTCGATCAACACCGCGAGGATATCGGCGGCCTCGTCGAGCTTGGCTTGGCGATACGAAATCTCGGCCACGTTATTTCTCTGCCTCGACGAGGCCTTTGACAAACCAGCGCTGCATCAGGATCACGACAAGGACCGGCGGCAATACCGCCAGCAAGGTCGTCGCCATGACAATCTGCCATTCCGTCTGCGTGTCGCCATTGCCGATCATCTGACGAATGCCGATGACGATCGTCGTCATCGACGGGCTGTTCGTGACCAGGAGCGGCCACAAATACTGGTTCCAGCCGTAGATGAAGAGGATTACGAACAGCGCGGCGATGTTGGTGCGCGACAAAGGGATGACGGTGTCGATCAGAAATCGCCACGGGCCGGCGCCGTCGATCTTCGCCGCCTCCACGAGCTCGTCGGGGATCGTCAGGAAGAACTGGCGGAACAGCAGGGTCGCGGTGGCCGAGGCGACGAGCGGCAATGTCAGCCCGCCATAGCTGTCGATCAGCGACAGGTCGGCGGCGATCTTGTAGGTCGGAATGATACGCACCTCGACGGGCAGCATCAGCGTCACAAAGATCGCCCAAAAGCACAGCCGGCGCAGCGGAAAGCGGAAGAACACGACGGCGTAGGCCGACGGCAGCGAGATCAGGATTTTCCCGGCGGCGATGACGAGCGCCATGACGAGGCTGTTCAACAGCATCGCCGCGACTGGCTCGCCGCTGGTCTTGACCGTGCCGGAGCCGAGCGCGCGCGCGAAATTCTCGATCAGGTGAGATCCCGGCACGAGGCTCATCGGCGCGTCCAGGATCTCGCTCGCGGTCAGGGTCGAGCCGACAAACGCGACATAGACCGGAAACAGCACCAGCACGAGCCCGGTGACCAGCACCGCATGCGGGACCCAGACGCTGCTGCGGGCGGTCACCATCATGCGTAATGGCCCCTAGGCATAATGAACCCGGCGCTCGATAAAGCGGAACTGGATCGCGGTCAGCCCGATGACGATCGCCATCAATATGACGGATTGCGCCGCCGAGCTGCCGAGATCGAGCCCGACCATGCCGTCGTACCAGACCTTGTAGACAAGGATTTCGGTCGCCTTGGCGGGGCCGCCTTGCGTCACGTTATGGATGATCCCGAACGTGTCGAAGAACGCGTAGACGATATTGACGACGAGCAGGAAGAAGCTCGTGGGCGCCAACAGGGGAAAGACGATCGTCCAGAAGCGGCGGCGCGGGCTGGCGCCGTCGATCGCCGAGGCTTCGAGCGCGTCGAGCAGGTAATTCCAGTCGATACCGAGGCGGCGCAGCGCGACCGCGACGATCCCGATGCTCGGGTTGAACAGGAACAGCCACAACACGCCGGCGATTGCCGGGGCGACGGCATAAGGCAGCAGCAAGACGGTCTTGTATATCGCGGCACCGCGCACGACACGGTCGGCCATGACCGCGAACAGCAGGCCCGACGCCAATGCCAATCCGGCGACGGCGATGCTGAACAGCACGGTGATCTCGGCCGAGGCGAGGTAGAACGGGTCCCCGAGAACCGCGGTGAAATTTTCGGCTGCGACAAACCTAGTCGAGAGCCCGAACGCGTCTTCGCGCCGCACCGATTGCAGGATCGCTTGCGCGGCCGGCCAGAAGAAGAAGACGACGGTCACCGCCAGCTGCGGCAACAGCAGAAGCACCGGAAAGAGCCAACCGGAAAAGACGACGCGGCGCTCCATGCGTCAGCGCCCGGCCGCTATATCTACTGAATATTTTTCTGAAATTGGCGCAGGATCGCGTTGCCGCGCGCGGCCGCATCGTCGAGCGCGGCTTTGGGCTCGCTCTTTCCAGCGAACACGCCTTCGAGATCCTCGGCGATGACGTCGCGGATCTGCACCAGATTGCCGAGCCGCAAGCCTCGCGAATTCTCGGTCGGCGATTTGCCGGCCAATTGTAGGAGCGGGATCTCGCGCCCCGGGTTCTTTTCGTAAAACCCGGCGGCCTTCGTCGCCTCATAGGCGGCTTTGGTGATCGGCAGATACCCCGTTACCTCATGCATCTCGCGCTGCACATCGGTACGCGACAGATAGCTGAAGAACTTGGCGATGCCCTTGTATTCCTCGGGCTTCTTGCCGCCCATGATCCAGAGGCTGGCGCCGCCGATGATCGAGTTCTGCGGCGCGCCCGCAATATCGGGGTAGTACGGCAGTTCGGTCATGCCGAAGGC
>VAZF01000327.1 GCA_005888425.1 Alphaproteobacteria bacterium | reverse complement strand
CCGCTCGAAGATTCCGAGCGGATCCGCGAATTACTCAACTCCAAAAAGGACGAGAGTGAATTGACGATGTGCACCGATGTCGATCGCAACGACAAGTCGCGCGTCTGCGTGCCGGGGAGCGTGCGCGTCATCGGCCGGCGCCAGATCGAGATGTATTCGCGGCTCATTCACACCGTCGATCATGTCGAGGGTGAGCTCGCACCCGAATTCGACGCGCTCGACGGCTTTCTGTCGCATGCCTGGGCTGTTACCGTGACCGGCGCGCCGAAATTGTGGGCGATCCGCTTCGTCGAAGAGCAGGAGCGCTCGGCCCGCCGCTGGTACGGCGGCGCGATCGGCCGCGTCACCTTCGACGGCAACATGAATACGGGGCTGACCTTGCGCACGATGCGCATGAAGGACGGCATCGCCGAGATCCGCGCCGGCGCGACCTTGCTCTACGACAGCGACCCCGACGCCGAGGAAGCCGAGACGCGGCTCAAGGCGGCGGCGCTGGTCGCGGCGATCCGTGGCACGAGCCGACCCGCGGCGAGCACAGGGTTAGCATCCTCGCGCACCGGTTCAGGCCGCAAGATCCTGCTGATCGACCACGAGGACTCGTTTGTCCATACGCTGGCCGGCTATATCCGCACGACCGGCGCCGAGGTGACGACGCTGCGGCACGATTTCGCGCGCGAGCAATTGCGCAAAGGCTTGCGGCCAGATCTCGTCGTGCTGTCGCCGGGACCGGGGCGGCCGGAGGATTTCGCGATCGCCGACACGCTCGATCTGCTGATCGAGAAGCAAGTGCCGGTGTTTGGCGTCTGCCTCGGCTTGCAGGGCATCGTCGAATATTTCGGCGGCTCCCTCGGCGTGCTCGATGTGCCGATGCACGGCAAGCCTTCGGTCGTGCATGCCAGCTCGGGGCGGCTGCTGCAGGGCATGCCCGAGCGGTTCACGGTCGGCCGCTACCATTCGCTGTTCGCTGAGCGCAGCTCCTTCCCGGCGGTCTTGTCGGCGACCGCGGAGACCGAGGACCGCGTTATCATGGCGATCGAGCACAAGAACCTGCCGATCGCGGCGGTGCAGTTTCACCCGGAATCGGTGATGACCTCGCCCGGCGAGGTCGGCATGCCGATCCTGGAGGCCGCGCTCTCGGTTTTGTGTGAGACGGTGGCCGCCTAAAACGCGGCCCCCATCAGAACATGCGGTCGAGCGCGTCGCGCTTTATATCGACCGGGTAGCGGCGCTTGAGCGCTTCGGTGAATGCGCCGGCAACGTCGGAGCGCGCCTCGCCGGCGAGCTGCTGCGTTAGCCCCGAGACGACGTCGTCGGACGGGTTCTCCGGAACCTGGACCTCCTTCAGCTGCGCGACGTAGGCGCCGCTCGCGTCCGTCGCGGTCACGACATCGCCCTTTTTCGCGGCGAACAGCTTCGAGACCAGCGCCGCCGGCGCCGGGGCAGCATTCTGCGCATCGCGCGACAGGGGCGGGGAGGGCGTCACACTCAGCTTCTTGTCCGCCGCGACCTTGGCGAGCGGCACATCCGGCTTGACGGCCGCCGCGAGCTCTTCGGCCTGTTTCGTCACCGTCTCGCGTTTATGCTCCGCCTGCCACGCGGCGACTGCCTTGTCGCGCACCTCGGCCAAAGGCCGCACCTGCGGCGGGGTTACCTTGTCGACATGCAGCGCGAAGATCGCGCCGTCTTGCGTCTGTGCGACGCGGCTGGTGTCGCCCTGCTCGGTGGAGAACGCGGTTTTCAGCATCTCCTCTTTGCCCGCGGGGAGCGCGACCGGCTTCCCGTCGGGATCGGCGCCGTTGGAGTCTGCCGCCGCGACGGTCGCCAGCTTCAGCCCGAATTTGGCGGCCGCATCGGCAAGCGGCATGCCGCCGGCGAGGGCATCATCGACCTTGTTGCCGAGCTTTTCGAGTTTGTCGATCCCCTCCTGCTGGGCGAGCTCGGCCTGGATCTGCGGCTTCGCCTGCTCGAAGCTCTGCGTCGCGGCCGGCTCGATCTTGACGACGCGCAGGATGTGCCAACCGAGCGGCGTCTTGATCGGATCGGTGGGCCTATTGAGCGGCAGTTCGAACACGACTTCGGCCAGCTGCTGCGGCAAGTCCTGGCGCTTCATCATCCCGAGATCGATCGACTCCGGATCCTGCTTGGCGATGGTTGTGGCGACCTCCTTCCAATCCTTCCCGGCATCGAGCGCGGCCGCGGCCTCTTTCGCCTTCTCCTCCGACGGCGACAGAATCTGCTGCACATCGCGCTGCTCGGGTGTCTCGAACTCGTCCTTCCGCTGTTCGTACTCTTCGCGCACTTTGTTCTCAGGAATGTTGCCGGGCTTGACGACGTCCTCGGGCGCGAGGCTCCCCACCGTAAAGGCGCGGTATTCCGGGGCGCGGAACAGATCGGGATGCGCTTCGTAGAATTTCGCCAGGTCGGCGTCGCTCGGTTGGCCGACATCCTTCACGCTCGCAACCGGAAATCCGACGATGTCGGCGAGCCGCTTCTCTCCGCGATAACGATAGAGAGTTTCGACGATCGGGCGCGGCAGCGTGACGCCGGTCGTGATCGCCTGCAGGAGATCCGCGCGCGGCAGATCGCGGTGCAAACGGGCGATCAGCTGATCCTCGGTCAGCCGGTTCATGATCAGCACCTGGTTGAACAGGCCGCGGTCGAACCGCCCGTCTGGACCCCGGAATGCCGGATTGTCGTAGATCGCGCTGCGGATAACCTCGTCAGAGGCTTCGAGCCGCAGCCGCGCCGCCTCCTGGTCGAGCAGGTCGCGATCGATCAGCTGTGCGAGCAGGTTGTCGACGACCCCGAACTGTTTGATCTGCTGCTGATCGATGGCGCCGCCGAGTTGAGCGCGGAGCCGTTCGAGGGTCGGCTGCAATACCCGCTGCAGATCGTCCGCACGGATATTGTCGTCGCCTACCGTGGCGATGACGGTTTCCGGCGAGTGCCCCTGGAAGTAGTCGGAGCGGGTATAGATCCCCCAGAAGCCGAACGAGATGATCAGAAGCCCGAACAGGACCTTGACGATGATCGAGCCCGCTCTGGTGCGGATCGCTTGCAGCATCGGCGTGCCAATGTGATCGTGGAGGTGATCGTACAGCGGGATGTATAGAGAGCGGCTGCCGGCGCCGCAACGGGTCGCCGGCATCGGCCTCGCTGGTGTGCAGGGGGTTAGAAATGGCTGAGCGAAAACGGCTTGTCGCCGGCAACTGGAAGATGAACGGGCTGCGCGCCGACGCTCTCGCCCTGGCGCGGAATGTCGTGGCGCGGGCTCGGCAGCCGCATCGTTGCGAGCTCCTGGTCTGCCCCCCGGCGACATTGCTCGCCGTGGTCGGCGAGGCGCTCGCCGGCAGCGATGTTGCGCTGGGCGGACAGGACTGTCATGCCGAGCCGAAGGGCGCCTTCACCGGCTGTATCAGCGCCGAGATGCTGAAGGATGCCGGTTGCAGCCATGCGATCGTCGGCCATTCCGAGCGCCGCCACACCTGCGGCGAGACCGATGCCGATGTCCGGGCCAAGACGCTGGCAGGATGGCGCGCCGGGCTAATCGCGATCGTCTGCGTCGGTGAGATCCGCGCCGAGCGTGAGGGAGGCCGCGCGATGTCGGTCGTCGAGGCTCAGATCGCCGGCTCGTTGCCGGACGGCGCGACGTCACAGAACCTGATCGTCGCTTATGAGCCGGTCTGGGCCATCGGCACAGGGCTGACCCCGACAATGGCCGATATCGCCGAGATGCACGCGGCGATCCGCGCCCGCGTCCCGTTGGATGCCCGCATTCTTTATGGCGGCTCGGTGAACCCAAAAAATGCCGGCGAAATCCTGGCGCTCGAGGATGTCGATGGCGCCTTGGTCGGCGGCGCCAGCCTCAAAGCCGATGATTTCTGGGCCATCGCGCAGGCCTGCGAATAAGGGTGCGGCTCAAATGCCGCGCCGCCGCTGGAGCGGCTGGTTATTGGCGGCCGAAGCGCTTACATAAGGCGCAATCCCCGACACCGCCGCGGCGCCCATGATCGTTCTGCTGTTTGTTGTTCACGTCTTTATCGCGATCGCGCTGATCGGGGTCGTGCTGTTGCAGAAAAGTGAAGGCGGCGCCCTTGGCATGGGCGGGGGCGGCATGTCCGGTTTTATGACTGGCCGCTCGACCGCCAATCTGTTGACCCGCACGACGGCGGTGCTGGCGGGCCTGTTCTTCTTGACCAGCATTGCGCTGGTCATGCTGAGCAATGCCGGACGCGCGCCGCGCTCGCTGGTCGACGAAGCGCCGTCGGGTCCCGTCGCGCCGCTGGCGCCGTCGCCGGCCGCGCCACAGGTGCCCGCGCTGCCGGGGGCGCCGCCGCCGTCCTTGCCGGGGCAGCCGAGTGCGCCCCTCGCCCGCTGATCGCGCGGCGATCCCGCCGAATCGCCGTTTCGGCGAGGGAATGCCGGGCTGATCGAAGCCCCCGCCCTTCGGGGCGAGCCCGGGGCGGCCGGCAATCGGCCGCTGGCGGGCTCGAGAGTCTCGACGCGTAGAGAGTTGATTCAGAAGGAGTTTGCGGCCGAATAGCTGTGGCCGCGGTTTTCCCGTGGGATGGGTATGCCGCTTGCTTTACTGTAAAGGTCCATGACGCGGTTCATCTTTATCACCGGCGGCGTGGTCTCCTCACTCGGTAAGGGTCTGTGCTCGGCGGCGCTGGGCGCGCTGCTGCAGGCGCGCGGCTTCAAGGTGCGCCTCCGGAAGCTCGACCCTTATCTCAATGTCGATCCCGGCACGATGAGCCCCTACCAGCACGGGGAGGTCTTCGTAACCGATGACGGCGCCGAGACCGACCTCGATCTCGGCCATTACGAGCGCTATGTCGGGGTCGCCGCCCGCAAGAGCGACAGCGTGACGACCGGCCGCATCTATTCGACCGTGATCGCGCGCGAGCGCCGCGGCGAGTATCTCGGCGCAACAGTGCAGGTCATCCCGCACGTCACCGACGCGATCAAGGAATTCATCACCGCCGATCTTTCCGACGAGGATTTCGTGTTGTGCGAGATCGGCGGCACGGTCGGCGACATCGAAAGCCTGCCGTTCCTCGAAGCGATCCGCCAGCTTGGCAACGAGCTCGGCCGCGAGCGCGTGTGCTTTGTGCACCTCACCTTGGTCCCGTGGATCGCCTCGGCCGGCGAACTCAAGACCAAGCCGACCCAGCATTCGGCGAAAGAGCTCTTGGGGCTTGGCATCCAGCCCGATATCCTGCTGTGCCGCTGCGAGCGCCCGATCCCGGACGGCGCCCGCAAGAAGATCGCGCTGTTCTGCAATCTGCGCGAATCGCGCGTCATCCCGGCGATCGATGTCGACACGATCTACGCGGTTCCCGGCTCCTATCATGCCGAAGGCTTTGACCGCGAAGTCTGCGCCCATTTCGGGCTTCAGGCGCGCGAGCCCGATCTGTCCCGCTGGAACTCGATCGTCGACCGCATCCGCCGGCCCGAGGGCGAGGTCAACATCGCGATCGTTGGCAAGTACACGCATCTCCCTGACAGCTACAAATCGCTCGCCGAAGCGATGACCCATGGCGGCATCGCCAACAATGTCCGTGTCAAGCTCGACTGGATCAATTCCGAGGTCTTTGAGACCGAGAGCGAGGCGGTGCAGCAGCTCGAAGGCGTGCACGCGATCCTCGTCCCCGGCGGCTTCGGCGAGCGCGGCTCCGAGGGTAAGATCGAGGCGGCACGTTTCGCGCGCGAGCGCAACGTCCCGTATTTCGGCATCTGTTTCGGCATGCAGATGGCGGTCATCGAGGCGGCGCGGCATTTGGCGCGGCTGTCGGGCGCCGGCTCGACCGAGTTCGGCCCCTGCGAGCACCCGGTCATCGGTTTGATGACCGAGTGGATGCGCGGCAACGAATTGGAACAACGCGAGGCCAATGGCGATCTCGGCGGCACGATGCGCCTTGGGGCCTATGACGCGGTGCTCGACCCGGAAAGCCGCGTCGCCGCGATTTACGGTGCCGACCGGATCAGCGAGCGGCACCGTCACCGCTACGAGGTCAATATCGCCTATCGCGACAGCCTCGAAGCGGCGGGGCTGCGCTTTTCCGGGATGTCGCCCGACGGATTGCTGCCTGAGATTGTCGAGATCCTGGACCATCCCTGGTTTGTCGGCGTGCAGTTCCACCCGGAGCTGAAGTCGAAGCCGTTCGACCCGCACCCGCTCTTCACGTCATTCGTCAAGGCCGCGGTCGACCAGTCCCGCCTGGTGTAAAGATTTTGCCCCTCACCCTAACCCTCTCCCCGCAAGCGGGGAGAGGGAGTTATTGTGCGCAATTAAGGCGCTCTTCCCGCTCTAGCGGGGAGAGGGTGTCCGAGGCGAAGCCGAGGACGGTGAGGGGTTCTTTGGGGGATTTGTACGATGCAGGCGCGGCATGTTTCAGTCGGAAACCTGACCCTCGGCAACGATCTGCCGCTCGTCTTCATCATTGGCCCCAACACCCTCCAGTCGCGCGGCCATGCGCTGGAAATGAGCGCCGCACTCGCCGAGATGGCGCAGAAGCTCGATATCGGGCTGATCTACAAGACCTCCTTCGACAAGGCGAACCGCTCCTCGATCAGCGGGGAGCGCGGGATCGGGCTTAAGGCCGGGTTGCCGATCCTCGCCGAAGTGCGCGAGCGCACCGGTCTGCCGGTGCTGACCGACATCCACACACCCGAGCAATGCGCTCCGGTGGCGGAGGTCGTGGATGTGTTGCAGACACCCGCGTTTCTCTGCCGCCAGACCGATCTGCTACTGGCCGCCGGGAAGACCGGCAAGCCGGTCAACGTCAAGAAAGGCCAGTTCCTGGCGCCCTGGGACATGAAGAATGTCGCCGCCAAGGTCGCCTCGACCGGCAATGAGCAAATCCTGCTCTGCGAGCGCGGCGCAAGCTTTGGCTACAACACACTGGTCGTTGACATGCGCGCGCTGCCGATCATGGCCCAGACCGGCTACCCCGTCGTGTTCGACGCAACGCATGCCGTAGCGACCCCGGGCGGGCTCGGCGACCGCTCGGGCGGCGAGCGCGAATTCGGCCCGGTGTTGGCGCGCGCCGCAGCCGCGATCGGGGTTGCCGCGATCTTCCTCGAGACGCACGAGGATCCGGACCGCGCCGCGACCGCCGAAGCTCTGACGATGCTGCCGCTGAAGGCGCTTCCCGAGCTGATCGAAACGCTCGTCGCCCTGGACCGCGTCGCAAAGGCGAAGGCGTACGAAAGTCTTGGCTGAGCGAGCGAGTATCGGGCCGGATTGCTTCGCTTCTTGACGCCGATCCAGTAAATGTCATCCCGGCGAAGGCCGGGATCCATTTATCCGCTTTTCAGCGGCTGAACGGCGGGCCCGGCTTCGCCGGGACGACGGCTTTTTTGGTTGCGAGGCCCCGATGAGCGCGATCGCCGATATTCATGCCCGCGAGATCCTCGACAGCCGGGGCAACCCGACCGTCGAGGTCGAGGTCACGCTGGATAGCGGCGCGGTCGGGCGCGCGGCGGTGCCGTCGGGCGCCTCGACCGGGGCGCATGAGGCGGTCGAGAAACGCGACGGCGGCCAACGTTATGGCGGCCGCGGCGTGCAGCAGGCGGTCGGCGCGGTCAATGGTGAGATCTTCGATGCGCTCTCCGGCTTCGAGGCCGCCGATCAGCTCGCGATCGACCGCACGCTGATCGAGCTTGACGGCACCCCCAATAAGAGCCGGCTCGGCGCCAATGCGGTGCTCGGCGTCAGCCTCGCCTGCGCGAAGGCGTCAGCGGCCGAGCTCGATCAGCCGCTCTACCGCTATGTCGGCGGCGTCTTCGCCCGCACCTTGCCGGTGCCGATGATGAACATCGTCAATGGCGGCGTGCATGCCGACAATCCGATCGACATCCAGGAATTCATGATCATGCCGGTCGGCGCGCCCGATGTGGCGGAGGCGATCCGCATCGGCTCCGAGGTGTTCCACGCGTTGCGCAAAAAGCTGCACGATGCCGGGCACAACACGAATGTCGGCGATGAGGGTGGCTTCGCGCCGAACCTGCCTTCGGCCGACGCGGCGCTCGGATTTGTCATGCAGGCGATCGAGGCCGCGGGGTACAAGCCCGGCGAGGATGTGGTGTTGGCGCTCGATCCGGCGGCCAGCGAATTCTACCGCGACGGCAAGTACC
>VAZF01000714.1 GCA_005888425.1 Alphaproteobacteria bacterium | reverse complement strand
GATGTCGTTTAACCAAGCCGCATCGCTGAGCCTGGTCTATGACACCGCTTGGTTTGCGTTGCGCGAGCGCGCCCGGCTGGAGACCGGCGAAACGGTACTGGTGCTCGGCGCTTCGGGCGGGGTCGGGCGGGCGGCGATCCAGCTCGCTCATGCCATGGGTGCGCGGGTACTCGCCGGGATTCAGCGGCCGGAGCGCGCGGCGTCGGTGCGAGCAGCAGGCGCCGATGCGGTGATCGATTTGTCGGCCGCCGACCTGCGCGACAGCTTGCGCTCTCAGGTCTATGCCGCGACCGAGAGGCGCGGCGCCGATATCATTCTGGACCCGCTCGGCGGTCGGATATTCGAGGCGGCCATGCGTGCGCTCGCTTGGCGCGGCCGGCTGGTGGTGATCGGGTTTGCCGCTGGCCCGATCCCGACCATCCGGACGAACTATCTGCTGTTGAAGAATGTCGAGATCAGTGGATTGCAAATCAGCGATTACCGCAAACGGCGCCCGGCGCAGGTCGCCGCGTGCTTCGCCGAGATCTTCGGCCTCCACGAAGAGGGCAGGATCAGGCCCGCTAAAGCGATCGCCTTTCCGCTGGGTCGGGCGGGAGAGGCACTCGCTGCAGTGCGCGACCGCCGCATTGCAGGCCGCGCCGTGCTACAGCTCTAAGCGAGGAAGAGCCTGGGTGCGCGCGTGCTAGACCCCAGGCGAATGGGCGCGGCTGTGGTGTAAATTTGTGGCATGAGCCACGCCGAACCATGTGGTCTCGGCGGCTAGACTAAACCGGCGTTTCCGTCTGGCTCGGGGCGTTGCGGTCCTTGGCCTCGACAAAGACGCGGGTGACCTCGGGGAACGCTGCCTTGATCTCGCGCTCGATACGGGAGACCGCCGCCTCGACATCGGCGGCGCTGCGTCTGTCGTCGAAATCGAGGCTGAGCGCGGCCAGGACCTCATGCGGGCCGAAATGCATGGTCAGCACTTGATTGGTGCCGACGACGCCTGGTGCCGTCTTGGCGATGCGCTCGATTTCGGCGCGCACCTCCGGGTGCACTGCCTCGCCGGTGAGGAGGCTCTGACTTTCATATGCGAGGAACGCTGCAGTCGCCGCCAGCACCACCCCGATCCCCAGCGAGGCGATACCGTCGAGGCGTGGCATTTCGAGTATTTCGGCAAGCGCGATGCCGATCAGCGCGATGACTAGGCCGATCAGCGCGGCACTGTCCTCGAACAAGACCGTGAACACGGTCGGGTCCTTGCTGCGCCGCACAGCCTCCAGCCAGCCGAGCCGACCGCGCTGATGACGGAATTCGCGAAACGCGACGAACCATGAGCCGGCCTCGAACACGAGCGAAGCGCCCAGGACAATGTAGTTGACGACCACGTACCTGGCCGGCTCGGCATGGAGTATCTTTTCGACCCCCTCATAGAACGCCACCAGCGCGCCCAAGCCGAAGATCATCACCGCGACGACAAAGACCCAGAAATAGAGCTGCAACCCATAGCCGAAGGGGTGCTCCGCGTCGGGCGGCTTGTCGGCGCGGCGCATGCCGAAAAGCAGCAGGAGCTCGTTCCCGGTATCGACCGTCGAATGGATCGCTTCGCTGTACATGGCCGCGCTGCCGGTGACCAGCGCCGCGCCGAATTTGCAGATCGCGATCGCGACATTGCCGGCGATCGCCGCGATGATGACCCGGAGCGAGCCTGAATGTTCTGCCACTATCCCGCCTCCGCTGCGCCGCCGCTGCTTCGCCGCTATGTTATAACCACGGGGTGGCCGTTGTCGGCGGTCGCTCTTGGGGGGCACCGCCTTTGCGCCGATTGCAGACGTTGCTGCCTGTTGTGGCCGCCTAGGGTGAGACCGCATAGTAGGTGCGAGCTGGGACTAATGTCAGTTGGTAAGACGGAAGCAGCGTTCGATACCTGGGGAGGAAAACGATGGCAGACAGCACTGTGGCTGCAACCTTGCGCAGCGGTAGCTGGCGGGCGATAACGGGTTACCAGTGGTTAGTGTTTGCGGTGGTATGGCTCGGCTGGACGCTCGATGCCGCCGATTTCGGGCTGTTCTCGCTGGTGCTGCAGCCGGCGCTCCGCAACTTGCTGGGGTTTGCCTCGACCGGGGTGCTGCCTCCGGAGCAAATGGCCCAGATCGGCAAATATGGCGGCCTCCTGATCATGACCGGCCTGCTCGGCTGGGCCGCCGGTGGGTTCATTTTCGGCATTCTGGCCGACTATATCGGCCGGGTGCGGGCGCTGATGTTCAGCATCGGGCTCTATAGGCCGAGGCGTTGGGGGAGACACAGCGCTCGAAAATCTCGGGCATCATGATGACGGGCGGCGCGATCGGCACCTTTCTCGGAGCCTGGGCCAACAGTCTGGTGGGCCACTACGATTTGAGCAACCTGTTCTCGACGGGCACCGTCGCCGTCGGTGGGCCGGGAAGCTGGCGGACGGTGTTCTTCGTCGGGGTAGTCCCCGCGGTCCTGCTGATGATCATCCGCGGGCGGGTCCTGGAGTCGGGCCGGTTCAATGCGGTGGTGCAGCGCCGCCAGGCGGTGAGCGCGGGGCGCATGATCGCCGACGACGACACGGAGTTCATGCGCTTCGTCCCGATCCAGCTGTTCAATCGACAGAACCGTTACAACACGTTCGTTGGCCTGCTGTTCGGGCTCGGCTCGCTGATGGCGATTTGG
>VAZF01000732.1 GCA_005888425.1 Alphaproteobacteria bacterium | reverse complement strand
GGTGCTGGATGATAAAGCCGCGGCGCACGAGCTGGCCCAAGACCCGGTTGAGGCTCTGTTTTGTGATCCGCAAGATCACCAGGAGATCGCCGACGGTCATGTGCGGATGGCGCCCGACAAAATGCACGACCCGGTGGTGCGCCCGCCCGAAGCCGTATTGCTCAAGGATCGCGTCGGGCTCGGCCGTGAAGTCGCGATAGGCGAAGAACAACAGCTCAATGCCCTGCCGCACCTCTTCCTCGCGCAGGAACACCGGCTCGCTGGAGATCGCGGCGCGGGCTGGGGCGGTTGGCGATTTTATGTCAGCCATGTTGACTTATCTGCGCAACCTTCGGTACAATCCGAGGGTCTTGTGCGACATAAAGTTCCTCGGCGAAAGCCAATCCTGAAACTCGGTCGACGATCAAACCTTTGGACCGGATTCGTTTACGCTGCTGATCGTTCAGTTTATTACCAAGACAGCCATCACGAGAAACGACCATGGCAACTCTCGCTTTTGCGACCGAACAGCACCCAGCGCCGACGCCGCCGGAGCGGCGCGCCGCCGTTTTGCAGGATCCCGGCTTTGGCCGCGTCTTCACCGACCACATGGTCGCGATCCGCTACCGCGAAGGCAAGGGCTGGCACGATGCCAAGATCACAGCGCGCGTCGCCATCCCGATGGATCCGGCCGCCGCGGTGCTGCACTACAGCCAGCAGATCTTCGAAGGCCTGAAGGCCTACCGCACCGCTGACGGTGGGGCCGTGATGTTCCGTCCGGAGGCAAATGCGCGGCGTTTTCAAAAATCGGCCGAGCGCCTGGCGATGCCGATGCTGCCCGAGGACGCGTTCGTCACGGCGTGCGACGAGCTGGTCAAGATCGACCGCGACTGGATCCCCGAGGGCGATGGCAGCCTGTACCTGCGGCCCGTGATGTTCGCGAGCGAGGTCTTCCTCGGCGTTAAACCGTCGTCGGAATATCTCTTCCTGGTGATCGCCTCACCGGTCGGCTCGTACTTCAAATCGGGGGCGAGCGCGGTTTCAGTGTGGGTGTCCCAGGACGTGAACCGCGCCGGCCCCGGCGGTACCGGAGCGGCGAAGTGCGGCGGCAACTACGCCGCCAGCCTGCTCGCGCAAGAGGTGGCCTACAAGCACGGTTGCGAGCAGGTCGTGTTTCTCGACGCCGTCGAGCACCGCTATATCGAGGAGCTCGGCGGTATGAACATATTCTTTGTGTTCGCCGACGGCTCAATGCAGACGCCGCCGATCGGCGACACCATCCTGGACGGGATCACGCGCAATTCGATCATCGCCGTGGCCAAGGAGACTGGCGTTACGGTCCGAGAGCAGCCCTATGCGTTCAGCCAGTGGCGCGAGGATGCCGCGAGCGGGCGGCTCAGGGAGAGCTTCGCCTGCGGCACCGCGGCGGTGCTGACGCCGATCAGCACGGTCAAGTTTGATGGTGGCAGCTTTATGATCGGCAACGGCGCCTCGAGCGCCCAGACCGAAAAGCTGCGCACGACCCTCGTCGACATTCAGCGCTGCCGCGCTCCCGATCCGCACGGCTGGGTGCATCGCGTGTTCTCCTAGCGCCAACAACCCTGATGCGCTCGCCGCATTCCGGCTTGGTTCACCGGCAATGCAGCAGGCCAGCGCACGCGGGCTCGGCCGCCGCGGTGACCCCGGTCGGCGAGATCGTCGGATCGGTCGGCCATTACTCTTTGGTTCGGCAAGCGGAGCCCCAGGAAAACCCGGGCTCCGTTTTTGCACGGGCAACATGGGCGGGAATTTTGGTCAAATGTCCGAGGGTCCTAGTCTCGACGTGCCGAAGCTCAGCGAGCAGGAAATGCAGCAATTACAGGTGCTGCTGTTTCGGTATCTGAGCCATAAGTCCGGCGGATTTGCCGATATAGTGACCGATAAGCTGGTTAATCGCTGCCAGGCGACGCCGCAGGGTGAAGGGTCGGCGCCGGACTCATCAGGCCCCCAGCCGGTCGACGCCCCAAAGCGCCGCGGCAAGGTGGCCCCCGCTCCGGCGGGCTAGGTCTAGCTAGCCTATTTCCTCCAAGAATGTCGTTCCGGGATCGCCCAAGGGCGAGGCCCGGAATCCATGAACACCGCCTCTGGAATATGGATTCCGGGCTCGCCGCTATGCGGCGCCCCGGAATGACGATGATGGCGCGATCTTGCACTGTAAGATTTCGTCATTCCGGGGGCCGAGCGCAGCGAGGCAGCCCGGAAACCATGAACACCGGCCGCTGAAAACATGCACACCCGCCTCTGGAATATGGATTCCGGGCTCGCCGCTATGCGGCGCCCCGGAATGACGATGATGGCGCGATCCGATAATCTCCTTGCGCATCTCCGATGCGCAGGGCGCCCCGGAATGACGATGATGCGCGATCCGATAATCTCCTAAGACTCACCAGCACCACAGAGAAGCAATGCTG
>VAZF01000207.1 GCA_005888425.1 Alphaproteobacteria bacterium | reverse complement strand
GGCATCCCGATCGACGTGTTCTACCAGACCGGCGAGCCGCCAGCTGGGCTGTGGCTGCCGGATCCGGGGGTCGCGCCCTATCGCGGCCGCGGCTAATTCCATGTCCGCTGAGATCCGCGAGGCGATCCGGGCGCAAGCGCTCACGATGGGGTTCGACGCGGTGGGGTTTGCCGAAGCGCGGCTCGCCGAGGCGGCGCGCACCGATCTCGCCGAATATATCGGCCGCGGCTATCACGGCGATATGGGCTGGCTGGCGCACACCGCCGAGCGTCGCGGCGACCCGCGGGCCCTATGGTCGGAGGCGCGCAGTGTTGTCGTGCTCGGCCTCAATTACGGCGACGACGATCCGCTTGCGGCCGAACCCGATGGCGAAAGCGGCGTCATCTCGGTCTATGCGCGTGGCCAGGATTATCACGACACGGTCAAAAAGCGGCTGAAAGCGCTGGCGCGATGGGTGGCTGAGCGCTGGCCGGGCGAATTGAAGGTGTTTGTCGATACCGCCCCCGTCATGGAGAAGCCCTTAGCTCAGCAGGCCGGGATCGGCTGGCAGGGCAAACACACAAATCTTGTGTCGCGCGGTTTCGGCTCCTGGCTGTTCCTCGGCGAGATTTATCTGAGCCTCGAGCTCGAGCCCGATCTCCGCGAGGAAGACCATTGCGGCGGCTGCCGGCGCTGTCTCGACGCCTGCCCGACGAATGCGTTTCCGGCGCCCTATAAGCTCGATGCGCGGCGCTGCATCTCTTATCTGACGATCGAGCACAAGGGGCCGATCCCGCACGAATTGCGTCCGCTTATCGGCAATCGCATCTTCGGCTGCGACGATTGTCTCGCGGTGTGCCCGTGGAACAAGTTTGCCCAGGCCGGGCATGAACCGGCGTTTCTGCCGCGCGTAGAATTGACGGCGCCGCGTCTCGCCGAGCTTGCAAGGCTCGACGATGCCGGATTTCGCGCGATGTTCGCCGGCACCTCGGTCAAGCGCACCGGCCGCAACCGTTTTTTGCGCAATGTCTTGACCGCGATCGGCAACGCGCCCGAGCCGACACCGGAACTGGTCGCAGCAGCGCGGCAGTGCCTCGATGACGCCTCGCCGCTGGTGCGGGGCGCCGCGGTCTGGGCATTGGGGCGTATCGCCGAGCCGCGCCTCGCCGCGGCGGCAGCCGAAGCCTGCCTCCCGGGCGAGTCCGACACCGACGTCAGGACGGAATGGCGGCGACTCCTGGCACCGGTCGAGTATTTGCGAGCTCCGTAGCAGTCCTCGGCCCCGGACAGGGTCACAAATTTGACATTGGAACTAATTGTTGCGGCGCCTGTTTTCCGCGTGGTCTTCGCGCGTCAACTGGGGGTTGCAGCCATGCCGTTATCCAAAAAACTTGGAGCCGAGTTCATCGGGACCTTCTGGCTCGTTTTAGGCGGCTGCGGCAGCGCCGTCTTAGCCGCCAGATTCCCCGAAATTGGCATTGGCCTGGTCGGCGTGGCGCTGGCCTTCGGCTTGACCGTCGTGACGATGGCCTATGCGGTCGGCCACATCTCGGGCGGACATTTCAACCCGGCGATTACGGTCGGCCTGTTTGCCGGCGGCCGCGCTCCGGCCGGCGAGCTGTTGCCCTATATCCTCGCTCAGCTGGCCGGCGCGATTGTCGCCGTGCTGGTGCTCTATGTAATCGCCAGTGGAAAAGAGGGCTTCGATCTCGCCGCCGGATTTGCCAGCAACGGCTACGGCGAGCATTCGCCGGGCGGCTATTCCCTGGTTGCCTGCCTCGTCAGCGAACTCGTGCTCACCGCCGGCTTCCTGTTTGTCATCATGGGCGTGACCGACACACGCGCGCCGTCGGGCTTCGCGCCGCTCGCGATCGGCCTCACGCTGACCCTGATCCACCTGATCAGCATCCCCGTCACCAACACCTCGGTGAACCCGGCGCGCAGCACCGGTCCGGCCTTGCTGGTCGGCGGCTGGGCTCTGGCGCAGCTCTGGCTGTTCTGGCTAGCGCCGATCCTCGGCGGGATCATCGGCGGGGTCGCCCATCGCTGGCTGGCGGCGCCGGCGCCGGTCGTGGCCGCGGATGCCGACTGAACCGGCGGGCCGCCGCTCAGACGAGGTTCAGCAGCAGCGAGCCGAGGATAATACCGGCGATCAGCCCAAAGGCGGCGCCGGTATCGGCGTTGAACAGGCGTCGCATCATGCCTGGGAAACGCGTGCCGGCGCGGGCGTGGCACCCTCGATCTCGATATTGATCTCGAGCAGTGACGTCTCGCCGGCCTTGTCGAGCGACACGCGGATCATGTCGTCGCGGATCTCGACATAGCGGCCTACCACGTCGATCAGCTCTTTCTGCAGACGCGGCAGAAAATCCGGTGCGTGGCTGCCCGCCCGTTCATGCGCCAGCACGATCTTGAGCCGCTCCTTGGCGATCGCGGCGCTCTTCGGGCGCGGCGGAAAGACCAGGTTGAGGAGACGCATGCCGTGAATACGCATCACGCCCTGCCAAATAGAACACGGAAGAAGCCGCGGCGCTCAGGCTGCACAAAGCGCATCTCACGCTGCTCGCCGAGCAAACGGGCAACAGCGTCGAGATATGCCCTACCGGCCGGGCTGTCCTCGTCGAAGGCGACCGGCGTACCGGTATTCGACGCGCGCAATACCGATTCCGATTCCGGAATGACGCCGAGCAGCGGGACCGACAGGATTTCCTGGACGTCCTCGACGGTCAGCATCTCGCCCTTGGCGACCCGCGCGGGGTCGTAGCGCGTCAACAGCAGATTGGTCTCGACCGGCGGCTCGTTGCGCTCGGCGCGGCGCGAGCGCGAGGCGAGAATGCCGATAATACGGTCGCTGTCGCGTACCGAGGAAACTTCCGGGTTGGTGACGATGATCGCGGCGTCGGCGAAATAAAGCGCCGTCACGGCGCCGTGCTCGATGCCGGCCGGGCTGTCGCAGATGATGAAGTCGAATTGCTGCTTCAGCTCCTCCAGGACTCGCTCGACGCCCTCGCGCTTCAGGGCGTCCTTGTCGCGTGTCTGCGAGGTCGGAAAAATATAGAGATTGTCGTTGCGCTTATCCTTGATCAGCGCCTGATTGAGATTGGCGTCGCCGTTGATCACATTGATGAAATCGAACACAACGCGGCGCTCGCAGCCCATCACGAGATCGAGGTTGCGCAATCCGACGTCGAAATCGATGACCACTGTCTTATGGCCGCGCAATGCCAGTCCGGCGGCAAAAGCGGCAGCGGTGGTGGTCTTGCCGACCCCTCCCTTGCCGGATGTGATCGCCACGACCTTCGCCACCAAATCCTCCCTCCCCCTCGCCGCTCCCGGCCTCGTCATTTGCTGACCCCCCGATGCATGCCCCGATCCCCCTCGGCAATGATGAGCGTTAATTTTTTGTTACCGTCAACTGGTCATCCACCAGCGCGATATGCACCGCCGAACCCCGCTGTTCCGGCGGTAATTGCTCGCTGACGAGATAGCGGCCGGCGATGCTGACGAGCTCGGCCTCGAGCCGCGAGCAGAAGATTCGCGCCTCGACATCGCCGCCGGCGCCCGCCAGCGCGCGGCCGCGCAACGCGCCATAGACGTGAATGTGGCCGTCAGCGACGAGCTCGGCGCCGGCGCTCACGGCCGCGGTCACGATAAGATCGGTGCCGCGCGCGTAGATTTGGGTTCCCGAGCGCACCGGCTCAGTGACAAGGCGGGCCGGCGGCCGCGCCGATTGGGTCATCGCGGCCGGCGCTGCTGCAACAGGCGCCGCCGCGGCCTGTGCGGCGCGTCGACTCGGTTGCGTCGAATTTGGCGCAAAAACCGCAAGACCGGCTGCGGCGGCAGCGCTGATCTGTTCGGGCAGCGCATTCTGCACGCCGACAAGAGCCAGCGTGTGCCGGCGCAACGCCTCGCCCGCGTCGAGGAACGCCTCCTCGGTCGTGAACCCCTCGGAATCCTTCAGATCGAGAACCACCGGCGCGTTGAGAAAAAACCGCGGGCTGCGCCCGACCTGCTGTTGCAATTCCTCTTCGAAGGCGGCATCCCGCAGCATCCCTGCACGAACCACCATGACGGTGAAAAGCGCGCCCTGAACGAGATTGCCCGCCATCGAAAACCGGCGCCATCACCCACATGCTCGACCGCAACCGGGTTAGACCGAAATCCGCCGTGTCGCAATGGGTTTCCGGAGCGGTTTGCCGGAGCGGCGCGCGCACCGACCGGTGCCCGCGCCGGCTGCGCTCAATCGCGAATCGCTGCCATCACTAGACGGGCGAAACCGTCCCGAGCGGCGGGATCGATCCAGCGCGCTATAGCGACGATGTCATGCTCGGGATCGATCCAGGTCAGGTTGCCGCCGGCGCCGCTCGCGAAATAGCTGCCGGCCGGCGCGCTCGGCAGCCAGCGGCGATCGGTGTTGAGCCACCACAAATACCCGTATTGCGGATTGAGCGAACAGGGCACCCGCATGCGCTCGATCCATTCCTGCGAGAGGATGCGACGCCCGCCCCACTCACCGCCGCGCAACATCAAGAGGCCGATGCGCGCCTGATCGCAGGCATGGATCAAGACGCCGCCGCCCCAATGCGAGCCCCCCGACACCGACTGCATCCGCCGGCCGTCGATCTCGACAAAAGAGTTGCGATAGCCGTGCCATTGCCAATCGGGTGAAGCGCCGATCGGCTCCATAACCAGCTCGCGAAACACCTCCGGCAAAGGCCGGCGCCACAAGCGCAGCAAGGCGAGGCTCAGCCGGTTCACGCGCACGTCGTTGTATTCCCAGAACCCGCCCGGCGGCTGCAGATCCCGATGGGTCCCCTTCTTGGCAGCAGCCTGACCGCCGCCGACGCTGCGGTTGCGGTCGATCAGGTCCGGCTTCCCCCAGAGCTCGCCCTCCCACTCCGAGGTCTGCTGCAGCAGATGATGCCAGGTAATCGCGTTGTTGTGCGGCGGATCGAAGCCGCCATCGTCAACCGTGCGCCGCACCGGCTCGTGCACGTCGCGGATCAGGCCGCGGTCAAAGGCGAGGCCGGCGAGGATCGACAGATAGCTCTTAGCGACGCTGAAGGTCAGATCGCAGCGCGTTGTATCGCCCCATTCGGTGACGACCCGGCCGTGGCGGAGCACGAGGCCGTTCGGGCCGCCGCGCGGCCAGACCGGGCCGAGCGCCTCGTTCCAGGGCGGCTCTTCCCCGAAATCCGTGGCGACGGCATGGGCCAGATCGCGGCTCCACGGGGTCTCGTGCTCGGCAGCATGTCGCGCTGCGACAGCGAGCGCAGCGGGGTCAAGACCGGCGGCTTCGGGGGCGGCTCGCTCCCACCCGGTTGGATGGGGCGGGGGGACATAGGGCATGAGGCGGTTTCCGAGATGGTTCAGGCTTGATTTTCGGCCAATCGGCACGACTTCGTGAGCATCCGCGCCTCTGACGGTATCGCGAGCGGCGATTCGCCGCGAAACTCGGTGCGGGATCTGTTAAAACCGTCGTGTTTCAGCTTCCGGGGTCGTCACATGGGTTCGATGAGTTTAATGCACTGGCTGATCGTTCTGGCCATTGTCCTGGTCCTGTTCGGCGCCGGCAAGCTACCCCGAGTAATGGGCGATTTCGCGAAGGGCATCAAGGCGTTCAAGTCGGGAATGAAGGAAGAGGATGAAGCGGCGGCCGCGAGTTCGCCGCCGGCGCAGGTCACTCCGCCCGCTGGCGCTGCGGCGTCCACGGCTTCGGTCGGCGTCGGCGACCGTCCGCGCGATCACGCCTAAGTCCGGACGACACGGCTCCGCGAAGGGCGTGAATGGCTGCTAGGGCGGCGAGCGGCGCACATGCTCTCGCCTGTTTGCGGCCGGTTCCAAACGATAGGCTCGAGATCCGCGACGACCCGGCAAAAGGCCGCGGCGTCTTCGCGCGCCAGCCGATCCCTGGCGGAACGCTAATCGAGGCCGCGCCGGTCATTATCGTGCCGGCCGAGCAGTGCCCGCTGCTCGATCGCACCATCCTGCACGACTATTACTTTCAATGGGATAATTTCGACCGATCAGGGCGCGGCGCAGTGCCGCTGGGGTTGGTCGCGCTGTGCAATCATTCGCGCCGGCCGAATGCGCGGGTGCGGCGCAACCTGGCACAGGACACACTCGATCTGGTTGCGACGGCACCGATTGCCGCCGGAGACGAGGTGACGATCGACTATCACTGCCCGCTCTGGTTCAAGCCGCAGGACTGAAGCCGCAGGTCATGAAGGTTCTGCTCAGCGGGCGCCGCTGCCCTCCGCAAAGGGCTGCTGCGCAGCCCGCCGTCGGCGCCGACGAGCCACGACCTGTCTCGCTTCGGCCTCGCGCTGTGGCCGGAACAGGCAATCCGCACTGCAATTCCGGTCGCGGCAATGGCCGGTCCCGGGCACCCAGACGCATCGAGAAGCCCAATGAGCCGCGTCAAGGCTCGCGGCCAATTCGGCGAGGTGCAGTTCGGACGGAGAAGACAGGCCGGATGCTAGGCTCACGGGCGCAGACTCGAACCGGGGTGATTATTCGCTTAGAGCTATAATTCAATACGGATTAAAACTCTACCGAATTCTATCCTACGCTGGCCCAACGGGGCCCATCGCGTAGACCACAATCCCTAGGATTTCTGCCGGATCGTCGGGGCTGTAGCGGTAATCAATCGTCTCGTCGCGCGCCAATTCCTCCGCCGGGCTCTGGGCAAGACCGGCCCGAGAGAATGCGGTGGCGCGGATCAGCGCATGCCGCGGGATTAGTCGGTTCTGGGTGCGGGTGATCAGCACAAGATCGCCCAGGATGTTGCGGTCAAGAATTCCATAAAGAATCTCGTAGGTCGCCCGCTCCCCCTCGCCCTCATGAAAAAAGCGCACGACAACGCGCATGCCCCGGCGCAATGGCTCCGACAATGCGGAGGGCGGCCGCAACAGCAACACCGTTCCGGGCGCGAAATCGCGATCGGCGCTGTGATCCACGATCTCGGCGGCAAAGCAGTGCTCCGCCTCATGCAAGCGGCCGGGCTGCACCATCTCATGCGGCTCCGGCCGCTCGAAGCTGCCGGGCCGGTTCTCGGATTCGGCCGCGGCAATGATAAAACGGACCGGCACCGAAATGCCTCGGCTTCCGGCCAGGAGGTCGCTGACCGAACATCGCAGCGGGATATGCAAACGCTGCGCAGTATCCGCATTGATCCGCTTGTCGCCGCGTTCGAGGGCGCCGTAATAGGCGCTGCTGATGCCGGCGGTGCTGGCGACCTCCTGCTGCGAGAGGCCAAGCCGCTGGCGCAACTCGCGTAGCCGGCTGGCATAGCGCGGCGGGCCGGTTTTTTTCGGGGGACGGCCACGGGTCTTCATCGGGCTGATTTGCGTCGAGCTGAGGGTATCCATTTGATCCGAACATATCATAAAATTCTAATGGGAGTAAAATTCCGATTAAAATTTGACGGCTAAGCCGGGGCTCAACAGCCCTCCGGTTTGATTTTCACGAGCGGTCGCAATTTTGCCGGGGCGAGGTTAGACCTCAGCATCACACAGGGGAGCCCGCATGCCTCTTGCACTGGCGGCCGTCGAATATGGCGCGGGACCGCCGCTCGCCATTCTGCATGGGCTGTTCGGCTCGGGGCGCAACTGGACCTCGATCGCACAGGGCCTTGCCCCGCAGCACCGCGTCATCGCGCTCGATCTGCGCAACCATGGCGCCTCGCCCTGGGCCGAGACGATGGGTTACGGCGAGATGGCCGAGGATGTGCGCGCGAGCCTTAGCGCGCGAGGCTATGAGCACTATGCGCTGCTCGGCCACAGCATGGGCGGTAAGGTCGCGATGATGGCGGCGCTGCAGCACCCTGAGATGGTCGAGCGGCTCATCGTCGCCGACATCGCGCCGGTATCCTACCCGATGCGCCATCTTTGCGAGGTCGAGGCGATGCGGCGGCTCGATTTGACCGGCATCCAGCGCCGCTCCCAAGCCGATGTCGCCCTCGCCGCGGCGATCCCGGACGCCGCCGAGCGCGCATTTCTGTTGCAGAACCTCATTTTCAACAATGGCGGGGCGCGGTGGCGCCTTAACCTCGAAGCCATCGAGCAGGGAATGCCTGCTCTCGTCGAGTTTCCGGCAACACCCGCCGGTCGCACTTATGACGGCCCGGCGCTGTTCCTAGCGGGCGGCCGGTCTGATTATGTGCAGCCGGCTTACGAGCCGGCGATCCGGCGTTTTTTTCCGAAGCACGAGATCGCGCGCATCGAAAAGGCGGGCCATTGGCTCCATGCCGAACAACCCGCCGAATTCCTGGCGATTATCGAGCGGTTTTTGAGCCGCTGATCGGAGGGGCGGTGAGAACTGCGACTGCTTTCCCACCTGTCAACGTCACGGCGATTGATTTCGGCGCGGTTTCGCGCTGACATACAAACAGGGGAGCGGCAGCGCGGTATGGGGAGGCGCGATGTCGAGAATGATGGCTTGCGCCGCTGCGCTGGCGGTGATGGGTGCGGCTCATGCGGTGTCCGCTGCCGAGGCGGTCGTGCTGCAATTGCGCGGGCCGCCGCAGTTTGAGTTCGCCGGCTATTACGCCGCGTTGTGGCAGGGCTTTTATGCCGAGGCCGGGCTTACGGTCGATATTCAGCCCGGCGCGCCCCGCGGGCAGACGCCGACCGACACCGTGCGCGAGCTGGCCGAAGGACGCGCGCAATTCGGGGTTGGCGGGGCCGAGCTGGCGATCCGCGCCGCGCAGGGCATGCCGCTTTTGCTGTTGGCTCCCATTTTTCAGCACAGCGGCGCGGCCGTGTATTACCGGGCCGATGCCGATTTCGGCTCACCCGCGGCTCTCGGCAAAGCGAAAGTGGCGCGGCTCCCGGCGAGCGATATTCTCGGCATGGAATTCGCCACTGCGCTGCGCGCCGAGGGCATCGACCCAACAAAGGTCAGATCGACGCCGGTCGAGCCGGGGCAGACCCTCGGGGTCTTAGCCGACAAGACCGTCGACGCCGCGCCGGGTTCTCTTTGGGACCTGCCGTGGCTGGCGAAGGAGAAAGGCCTCAATCTCAAATCCTTGAACCCGGCGGATTACCGCGTCGAGTTTTATGGCGATACGCTGTTCACGCTGCAGCGCCTGGCCAAGAACCAGCCCGAGCTGGTGCGCAATTTCCGGATCGCCTCTCTCAGGGGCTGGGAATACACGCTGCAGCACCCCGACGAGATCGCCGGCCGCATCGTCGCCACCCTGCCCCACCCGCCGGGCATCGCCGACGCTGCCGGGTTCGCCAAATATCAGACCGATGTGGCGCGCCGGCTATCGCGCTATCCCGATATTCCGCTCGGCCATTCCAATCCGGACCGCTGGAACCGCATCGAGGCGAGCCTGTTCGGCGCTGGCGCGTTGTTGCGCACTGTCGATGCCGACGAGTTTCTCTACGACCCCGACGCAGCCGCGCGCAGCCGCACCGATTTGCGCGCCTTCGCGATCCTCGGCGCGACGCTGTTCGCCGGGATCATCGCGATCGGGCTGCTGTGGTTCCGCAAGCGCCAGCCGGGTGCTGCGAAACCCGCGACGGCCGCGCCCGCCCGGGCCACACCAAGCCGGAAGCCGCGTCTCGAAGCGCCGCCACCCGCACCGGTGAAAGCGGCGCCGGAGCTGCCGGTTCCGGCGGATCTCAATGGCGTGTTGAGCCGGCTCGAGCGGTCGGTCCGCCAGCGTTTGCCGCGCGGCGTCAAATACCGCGCGTCGTTCCTGCCGGAATTGTGGGCGAGCGACGCCGATCCCTCGGTTGTGCGAATGCTGGTCCTTGCGCTCGTGGCTGAGGCGGGCCGCGAGATCAAATCGGGCGGCCAGCTGGTCCTCGGCACCCGCAATTACGCGTTCGACGAGGCGTCGATCGCCGAGACGCCGGGCGCAGAGATCGGTGAGTTCGTGCGCTTGACCGTGCGGGACAGCGGGCCGGGCCTCTCGGACGAGGCACTCGATCAGGTGTTCGATGCTGAACTGACGCGCCGGTCTGCCGTCGCACAGGCGGCCGAAACGATGCGGCAGCTCGACGGATTTATCCGCGTCGAGAGCGCCGAGGGCGTCGGCACAGCCGTGCATCTCTATTTGCCGCGCGCCAAAGTCGAGCCTGCGGCAACGGACGAAGCGGCGGCTGCGGCCGCCGCCGAATAGCCGCCCCGATCAGCGCACGAAACCGGCGCTGCGCGGGATCATCAGCGACAGTTCGGGCAGGCAGATAATCAGCATCAGCCCGATCAGCAATGCCAGCACGTAGGGCCAGTAGCCGCGCGCGTGCTCGCCCACCGATACTTCGGCAAACTTCAGCGCCATCAACAGCCCGACCCCCATCGGCGGCAGAAACAGCCCGATGCCGACCGCGGCGGTCTGCACGATGTCGAAATGGATCGGGTTGATGCCGATACGCGTCGCGATCGGGAACACGACCGGGATCAGCACGACGGCGGCCGGCAACCCCTCCAACACCATGCCGAACACCATCGTGATCAGCGCGACGCCGAGGAGGAACAACCATTGCGCCGATTCCAGCGGGCGCAGGATCTCGCCAAGCAAGAGCGGCACGCCGGTGACGCCCATCAGGTATTGGAAGATCGTCGCGACGGCGAGCAGGAAGACGACAACGGCGGTCAGTATCGCGCTGTCGTAACCGATGCGCAGGATCTCCATCCAGCTGAGGTTGCGGTAATAGAGGCGGGCGGCGATCAGCGAATAAAGCGCGACGGGGTATCCTTCGGCCACCCCAGGAGATGCGCCTGGATCGCGACTAGCGCACAAAGGCACACGCCGATGACCGCGGCCGGGATAAAGCCGGCGAGAAACAGCGCGACAACCGAGACGTTGGTGACCTCGCCGATGACGATCATAAAAATGGCCGGCGGCACCAGCATGCCCATCGCCGTGCCGGAGGCAATCAGCGAGGCGCCATCGGCCGAGCGGTAGCCGGCGCGCCGTAGGGGCGGCATCAAGGTCGAGCCGAGCGCCGACACTTCAGCCATCTTCGAGCCGCAGATATCGGAGAAAAAGTACGACACGACGATCACCGACATGCCGAGCCCGCCGCGCAGCCAGCCCACCAGCGCGCGCGCCAGATCGACCAGCGCGTTCGACATGCCGCAGCGTTCCATAACAGTGCCGGCGAAGATAAAGCTCGGGATTGCCAGCAAGATCCAGTTCTGCGACGCGCCGATCAGGCTGGAGGCGAGCATTTCGAGCGAGTAGCCGCCGAGCACCAGCCCCAGGATCGCCGCGGCGCCGAGCGCGAAGACGATCGGCATCGAAAAGGCGACGAGGAAGGCGAACAGCAGCCCGGTCGAGGCGAGCAGCATGATCAGTCGTTCCCCGCAGCCGCTACGCCCGAGCCGTGAAAGACATCCGGTGGCGGCGGCGGCGCGAACGCGGCTGCGAGGCCATAGAGCACGATGAGCGCGCCGCCGACCGCTGGCGCCGCATAAAGCCAGGCGAGATTGAGCTCCAAGGCCGGCGAGGTCAGCAGGCTGTTGACGATCGCCAGCTTCACCCCATACCAGGCGGCGAGCCCGCCAAACCCGGCGAGATGCCGGCGCCGATCATCGTCATCCACGCCAACGCGTATTCGCCGACCTCCTCGACCCAGAAAAAATTGATCGGCTCGAGATCGAGCCAGTCGGTCACCGGCACCATGACGTAGCGCAGGAACACGCCGACGATCAGATCACCGATCGCCAGGATCAAGAGGCCGGTCAGCACGATCTTCGGCAAGAGCAGCACGACATCGCGCACCCGCCACGGTGCGGCGGGCAGATCAGACGCAGCAGCGGCTTCGTTTGCCGTCACCGCGGGCTCAGACCTTGGTTGCGACGATTTCTTCCCAGAGCTCGGGGAATTGCTGCTTGTAGGCCGGCCAGACTTTTTCCTGCGCCAATTTGCGGAACGCGTCGACATTGGCGGTATTCACGGTCATTCCCTTGGCTTCGAGAAGCTCCTTGGCCTTGTCGAGATTGTCGACGCTCTCGGTCAGCTGGCGCACCTTGGTCTGGGCATTGCGCGAGGCGTCTGCGATCAATTTGCGCTGGCTCTCGGTCAGCCCGTTCCAGAGCTCGAGATTGATGACCGCCGCGGTCGGCCCATAATTGTGATAGGTCATCGAGCAGTATTTCGACACCTCATACGCCTTTAGCGCCAGGATGTTGACGATGGGCAGATCGGCGCCGTCGATGACCCCCTGCTGCGCCGCCGGGATGACCTCGCCCCACGCCATCGGCACCGCGACGCCGCCAAGTCCGTTGATCGTGTCGGCAAACACCTTGGCCTGCTGCACGCGCATCTTGAGACCGCGCAGGTCTTTCGGCTCGGCGATTGGCCGCTTGCTGTTCCAGAAATGGCGGAAGCCGTAATCGTAGAAGAACAGGACCTTGAGCTTGTACTTGTCCTGGAACTGCTTATCGAGCCGGTCGCCGACCGCGCCGTTGAACATCTTATAGGCCTGGTCGTAGCTGGCGATCAGATACGGCACGAGAAAGACGCCCATCTCCGGAAACACCGTCGCCGCGGCCCCGCCCGGATCGCCCATCGCGATGTTGCCGGCCTTGACGGCGTTGATGATCTCCAACTCTTTCGTCAAGAGCGTGCCGCCGTGGAATTCCATCGCGAGCTCGCCATTCGAGCGCTCGGTGACCTCTTTCGCCATCGCCTCGAAGGCGACGGCCGAGGATTCCGGCGATGCCGTCACATGCGCGAAGACGAGCTTTTTCGGCTGCGCCTGCGCAAAAGCCGGCGCCTTGGCGAGCGCGACGACGCTGCTCGCGGCAGCGGCTTGCAGGATGCGGCGGCGGGTGGCGGGCACAATTCGAGTCACAGGCGGTCTCCCCCGATATCGCGTTGTTCTGGCGGCCACTATAGCAGCCGCGGGCGGGCGCGCTACAAACTGAGCGGTTCCAGCTCGACCCAGCGACGCTCGCGATCGCTCTTGTAGCACGCTTCGGCGAGCTGGACGCTTTTGGCGCCTTCGAGGAGCGGCGCCGAAAACGGGGCGTCCTCGGCGACATGGCGCAGGAACAATTGCCAGCCGGCTGAGTAGCCGTTTTCGAAGGGCAGCACGTCCGGCACTTCCTGCCACTGCTCGTCGAAATTCATCTGCTGCGGCTGCTCGGGGCTGAAGAACGGCCGTGGCGTGGCGATGAGCGGCTGCACGAAGCAACGATGCAGGCCGGCAACCGCCGAGCCCAACGTGCCGTCGACCTGGATCTGCAACAGGTCGTCACGCTTGACGCGGCTCGCCCAAGACGAGCTGATCTGCGCCAGAACGCCCCCCTCCAGCTCGAACATCGCGAAGGCGTGATCCTCGACATCAACGTCATAGGGCGTGCCGCTCTCGTCGATCCGGCGCGGCTGCGCGGTCGCATGGCGGCACGAGACGGCGCTGATCGAGCCGAGCAGGCGGTCGAAGATGTAGCGCCAATGCGCAAACATATCGAGGATCAGGCCGCCGCCGGACGCCTTCTGGTAATTCCAGCTCGGGCGCTGCGCCGGGAAGAGATCACCATCGAACACCCACCAGCCGAAATCGAGCCGGATCGACAGCACGCGTCCGAAGAAATTCGAGTCATATAGTTTGCGGAGCTTTTTGAGGCCGGGCAGGAACAATTTGTCCTGCACGACGCCGCCCTTCCGGCCGGCGCCCTGGGCGGCGCGCGCCAAGGCGAGCGCGTCTTCCAGATTTTCGGCGATCGGCTTTTCGAGATAAACGTGTTTGCGGGCAGCGAATGCGGCACGGGCACGATCGGGGCGGCCGCCGGTCGCGGTCGCATCGAAATAGATATCGATGGCCGGGTCGGCGAGGCATGCGTCGCGATCGATGCTCCAGCGCAAACCGCCGCTTTTGTCGGCCAGCGCGGCGAGCTTGTCGCGGTTGCGCCCGAGCAGCAGGGGCTCCGGCATCAGACGGTCGCCGTTTTTGAGCGACAGACCGCCTTCGCGGCGGATGTCGAGCAGCGCGCGCAAATGCTGGGTGGTGCCGAGACGGCCGGTCGCGCCGTCGATGACGACGCCTATCGTGCGATCGGGCATTCGTCTCCCTTTAGATTTTTCACCACAGAGACACAGAGGGCACAGAGGTGGAAATCCTCATCTGCTTCCCGGCGAAAGCCGGGATCCACCTTCCAGCTTCCGAGCAGCAGACAAGTGGGTCCCGGCTTTCGCCGGGACGCCGATTTCTGTTGTCTGTCCTCTGTGTCTCTTTGGTGAGCTTTTTACTGCATGGCGGCGGTGACGGCCTCGCGCAGGATCTGCGGGATCTTGTCGAGGATCTCGTCCGGGGTCGATAGCGGCGGGCAAAGGCAGAGCGTGTCGCCGGTCGCCGGCTCGGCGCTGCCTGGGCGAGCGCGCATCATCAGCCCGCGCGACATCGCCTCGCGCGCCACCTTGACGCCGACACCGAGCGCCGGCGCCTTGGTTCCCTTGTCGGTCACCAGCTCGACGCCGGCCATCAGCCCGAGGCCCCTGATGTCGCCGACATTCGGCAGCTCTCCCAGCTCATGCCGCAGGCCTTCGATGAGGCGCCTTCCCATGACCGCGGCGCGTTCGACCAAGCCCTCGCTCTCGATGATCTCGACATTGCGCAGACCGACCGCGCAGCACACCGGGTGACCGCTGTAGGTCGCGGCGTGCATGTAGCGGCGATCGAGCGGCGCGTTCAGGATCGCGTCGTGAACGCGCTTCGACAGGATGTTGCCGCCGAGCGGCAGGTAGCCGCTCGTCACGCCCTTTGCGAAGGACACGATATCAGGCTCGACGCCCCAATGGCCGAGCGCAAACCAGCGGCCAGTACGGCCAAAGCCGGTGATGACCTCATCGGCGATCAGCAACACGTCGTACTGATCGCAGATCTGGCGCAATTTCGGGAAGTAGCTCTCAGGCGGCACGATGACGCCGCCGGCGCCCATGACCGGCTCCGCGATGACCGCCGCGACCGTCTCGGGGCCTTCGGCCAGGATCGCCTTCTCGATCGCCTCGGCGGCGCCGATGCCGCATTCCTGATTGCCCTGCCAGCGATAGGGATAGGGCGCGGCCACTTGGATAAAGCCGGGCATCAGCGGCCCGAACATCTTGTGATAGGCGGGCATGCCGGTGGCGCTCATCGCCGCCATCGTCACGCCGTGATAACCGTGCATGCGCGAGATGATCTTGGTCTTGTTCGGCTTGTCCTGAATCTTCCAGAAGAACCGCGCTGTTTTGAACGCCGACTCGTTCGATTCAGCGCCGCCCGTCGTGTAGTAGATTGCCGAGCTGTTGGCGTAGGCGTGTTTGACGATTTTCTCGCCGAGCCGGATCGCCGGCTCGTTGGTGGCGCCAACATAGGCCGACGCGTAGGCGATCTTTCGCATCTGCCCGGCGGCGGCATCGGCCAGCTCACCACGGCCATGTCCGACGTTGACGTTCCACAACCCGGCCAAGCCGTCGATGACCTCGCGCCCGTCGGCGAGATGCAGCATCGCGCCCTTGCCTTCGGTCACCAGGAGCGGCGCCTTGTGCTCCTCCGGGTGATGCAGCGGGTGAACCAGATAGCGCCGGTCGATCTCGAGCAGCTCTGCCGTGCCGTCCATCGGATCCTCCAAATCGCGAAAGAAGTTGAGCCTAGGCTAGGGTCATCGGTTCGGGAGGTCGAGGGGATAGATCGGCCGCCGCACCTTGGTAAAATTCAGCTGGCCGTAATCCGAGGTGCAGACTCCGATCCCGGCGCAATCGACGACGCTCTTCGCCAGCGCGCCGAGCCCGGCCCGCCAATGCACCCGGCTCTTCAGCATGACGTAGCGCTTCTGCATCGGGTCGATGCCGAGCGACAAGAGGCAATTCAAATCATTCGGCTCGACATGGCGCGAGATGACCACGATCTCGGCCTTGCCGGTATCGATGACGATTGACGGGCCCATATCCATCATGACGCCGCGCCCCATCGGCCCCTTGTTGCGGAAGCGGCCGCTGGAGATCGTCTTGACCGTGCCGGTCACGGTGAGCGGCGGGCTCTCGCCGGGGATTTCCGGCATCTGCATCTTGCCGCCGATCGACAGCGTGACCTTGGCACCGATACCCGCGGTAATGGCCTGCTGCACGGCCTCGGGGTCGTAGATCGCGAAGGCGGCGACATTGTCGAGCCCCTCGCGCAGGATCGCGGCGAGCACGAGCGTCGTGTCCATCGTGCCGCCCGAAGCGCAATTGTCGTAATGATCGAGCAGCACGATCGGCCCCTCGCCCGGCTTTGACGGCTCGATCGCCTTGGCGCGGGCCAGCGATTGTTGGAGCGGCTCGATGCGGTACACGAAATCCTCGCGATCCTTCCAAGCCTGATCGAGAAGCTCGTCGCGCAGCTTTTCGGCGAGCGTGCGGTCGCCGTCGGTGACGACGAGCGCCGAGAGGCCGGCATTTGTGATGTCGGCATGCGGAAACCCGGTGAAGAGGCTTGCATCCAAAGCCGCTTCGCTCGCGGCGCAGCGCGCCTGCAATTCCTTGTTCGGGTGATCGTCCGAGCCCTGGCGCATGACATGCGGCAGCATCGGCACATTGCCCCACGCCATGACTGGCCTCACCTCACCGCGCATCGCCCGCAGCAGGATCTCGCCGGCGCGCTTATGTCGAGCGAGACTGCAATCGGGGTCTTCGGGTCGATCGCGCGGATGCGGCGCAACAATTCGCCCTCGCCATCCTCGAAGCTCTCGGTGACCATCGCGCCGTGCAAATCGAGGAACATGCCGTCATAGCCGCCTTTCGCGACGGCGTCGCAAATGATGTCTGCTATGTGCTCGTAAGCGGCGTCCTCGACCGGGCGCGACGGCGGCGCGGAGGCGGCGATCGGCAGCACGATGTCGGCCTTTTCGCGCTCGGCGAGATCGAGATAGGCGCCGAGCCCCGAGCCGGTGCCGCGATAGGCCTGGATCGCCGCCTCGCCGTAGAGCGGACCCGGGCCCCTATCAGAATAACTGGGCCCAAAGCGGGCGAGCGGCGTCGGTACCGGTGAGAAGGTGTTGGTCTCGTGCTTCATCATCGCGATCAAGAGGCGCATTCGGGGCTCCTGCGGCGGGGGCTAGAATAGCCTCCCGCCCCTACTCCGATAGCCGCTTTTCGAAAAACGCGAACTGCCCGTCAGGATTGGGGCCGTAAGGCGGGATTTGGACAAACCCAAGCTTGCGATAGAGCGCGATCGCTGCCGCCATGCTCGGGCGATGCGTGTCGAGCCGCACCCGCTCGTAGCCTTTGATCCGCGTCTCGGCGATCGCCCGCTCGGCGAGGGTCCGGCCGAGTCCGGTCCCGCGTGCCTCGGGGAGCACATAAAGCCGCTTGATCTCGGCGATGCCGGGCGCGAGCGGCTTGAGCCCGATCACGCCGACAGCGACCCGCTCTTGCCTCGCGATCAGGAGGCACCCGCCCGGCGGGTTATATGGCGCCGGTAGACTGTCGAGCTCGGCGGCAAAATTCTGAAAATCGAGGCTGAACGGCAGCGACTCGGCATAGGCCGGGACCCACTTATCCTAGTTCCGCGCGTCTGACGAGTGGGTCCCGGCTTTCGCCGGGACGCGGATTTGATGGATGCGCTACATTATGGCGAGCCGGTGAAAGCCAAAAGAGACTGGGGAGGATCACATGAAGCGGAGCATGGATCGCATCCTGACGACGCATGTCGGCAGCCTGCCGCGGCCCGACGATCTGCGCGATCTGATCCAGAACAAGGCACGCGGCGAAGCGGTCGACGAGGCGCTCTTTGCGGCACGGGTCAAGAGCGCAGTCGCGGAAACGGTACGCCGCCAGACCGAGGCCGGCATCGACATCGTCGCGGATGGCGAGCAAGGGCGCACCGGCTTTATCCCCTATGTCAACGAGCGCCTCGCCGGCATCGAGCCGAGCCCAACGGTCGAGAGCGCCAATTACTGGGGCCAGTCGCGCGAATACCGCGCCTTTCCCGAATTCTATGCCTGGACCGCGTCATTGCCGGGCACCGCCGGTCAGACCGGGCGCACGCGTTGGGTGTGCACCGGCCCGGTCTCGTACAAAGGCCAAGAAGCGCTGCAGCGCGACATCGCTACCCTCAAAGCCGCGCTCGCGGGACAGCGCCATGAAGAGGCGTTCATGCCGGCGGTCTCACCCTCGAACCTCGCCAATTGGAACCGCAACGAGCACTACAAGAGCGAGGAAGAATACCTTTATGCGCTGGCCGATGCGCTGCGCGAGGAATACCGCGCGATCATCGAGGCGGGGCTCGTGCTGCAGGTCGACGACCCGCTCCTCGCCTCCTACTACGTCATGCATCCCGAGGCGAGCGTCGAGGCGTGCCGGAAATGGGCGGCAGGACGCGTCGAGGTGCTGAACCATGCGTTGCGCGGGCTGCCGGCGGACCGCATCCGGTATCACACCTGCTACAGCATCAATATCGGACCGCGCGTGCACGACATGGAGCTGAAGCATCTGATCGATGTCATGCTGCGGGTCAATGCCGGCGCGTATTCGTTCGAGGCCGCCAACCCGCGCCACGAGCATGAATGGAAAGTGTGGGCCGAGGTGAAACTGCCCGAAGGCAAATCGGTCATCCCCGGCGTCATCACGCATTCCTCGAATATCGTCGAGCATCCCGAGCTGATCGCCGAGCGCATCGGCCGGTTTGCGCAAGCAGTCGGACGTGAGAATGTCATAGCCGGCGCCGATTGTGGCTTTGCCAGCTTTGCTTCGACCTGCGAAGTGCATCCGAGCGTCGTCTGGGTGAAGCTCAAGGCGCTCGCCGACGGCGCGCGGCTCGCGAGCCGGGAATTGTGGCGCAAGGCCGGCTGACACCCGGTGGCGGTGACGTGCCATTGCTCAACCGCATTTGGCGGGTGATGGCTTGCCTGCTGCTATCAGCTGCGGTCACGGCGCCGACATACGGCGCGAGCGGCGCCGATCCGAAACTGATTGCGGTGGCCAACGAGGCGAGACAGGTCATCGCGGTCGTCAATTGGTTTTATGTGCGGCACCGCGCCTGCCCGCAGCCGTCGCGCGCGGCAGAGTTGGCGGAACTCGAAGGTCAGCTCGGTGATGGATTTTCGGTCGAGCTGCAAGGCCGGTTCGCCGCGATCCGTGGCATCAGCATGAGCGCGGACTGGTTGTATTACACCTCGCCCGCCCATCCGGAGAAATGCACGCTGTGGCGCAAGCTAGGGTGGGACCCGGCGCTGATCTGGCGGCGGCATAATGGCGGGCACTGGACATTCGACCCGGGTGACGGCACGGCCGAACGGCCGATCAAGCTCGCGCCATAGCGGTCAGGTAGCGGAGACAGATGATGAAGTTCGGGTATTTCACATTGAGCGACAACCATTATGTCGACAACCGGCGCGGCGCCAATCAGCTGGTCGCCGACATCCTCGACGAGGCAATCTATGCCGAGGAGGTCGGGCTCCATTCGGCATGGATCGGCGAGCACCACTTTTCGACGCTCGGTGTGTTGTCATGCCCCGACCTCGTGCTCGCGCATGTCGCGGCGCGCACGAAAAAGATCCGCCTCGCCCCCGCTGTCAGCGTCTTGCCGTTGCATCACCCGATCCGCGTCGCCGAGCAATGGGCGACGCTCGATCTGCTGTCAGGCGGACGCGTCGATTTCGCCGCCGGGCGCGGTTATGACCGGCGCGAATACGCCCCGTTCCATGTCTCCTTCGAGGACAATCAATCGATCTTCGAAGAAGGCATGGGGATCGTGCGCCGGCTGTGGGAGAGCGAGGAGCCAATCTCGCATCACGGCAAGCACTATCAGTTCGACGATGTGGCGATCACACCGAAACCGGTGCAGCGGCCGATCCCCGCCTATGTCGCGGCATTCTCGCGGCCATCGATCGAATTGGCGGGGCGGCTTGGGTGCAATTTGATTGTTGCGCCATTCGCCGCGGCATTGACCTTTGGCGGGTTGCGGCAGATGGCGGATGTCTATCGCGAGGCCTGCGTCAAGCACGGCCATCAGCCGGGCCGGCTCATGTGCAGCTATTTCCTGCATCTCGCCGACACGCCGCCGGCCGAAGAGGCGGCGCGCGCGCGGCAGATCCGGTATTATCGGGAATGCGCGACCGCCGCCTTTCCGGGCGACCCGAAAACCGCGCCGCCGAGCTACCGCTACTTCATCGAGATCGTCGAGCGGCTGCAGAAGGTGCGGCCGGAGGATCTGAGCGAGAATTCGGTATTGCTCGGGACCCCAGCGCACATCACTGACACGCTGAAGAAGGTCGAGGCGGCCGGGTTCGACGAGGTGATCCTCTACGTCAATGTCGGGTTGAAGCCGCACCCGCAGGTCAAGGACGAGATGGCGCGCTTCGCCGCCGAGGTCGCGCCCGCTTTCGCCTGAATATTGTCGCGCGGCTGGCATAACCGGTCACGCGCGACTTGGTTTAAAATTTCTCCCGCTTGTGAGCGCCTTCACAAGGCTTAGGACGTGATTGCGCTAACGTTACCTCCCATCGGGAGCAAGCCCCGCCAACCCGGGGAGGCTGCGATGGGCAAGATGATGCCATTAAAATGGATCGAGCAAGCCGAGGCGCGTGAGGTGTGCGTCATCGCGCTGTCCGAGGCGGCGGTAGCGCCGGAGCCACCAATGGCCCCGATATCCTTTGTGGGGTCGCTGCTGCGGTTGCGCGCCCGGCCCACGCCTTCGGAGCGCGAGCGGAACGACCCCAAACCATCGCTCGACGGAGTCGTGCCGTTGCGTCGCGTACGCCGCGTGGCCGGGTAGACCGAGCGAGCGCGGCGGATGATGTGCGGCTGAGTGCTCGAGGCGACTGCGCGCTTTTCTCGACGGAGAGCCGAGGCTAGAGTTCGCCTC
>VAZF01000206.1 GCA_005888425.1 Alphaproteobacteria bacterium | reverse complement strand
GCTATTGGGTAATCGGGTTTGCCGGCAGCTGGGTCCTCGCCTTTCCGCTCGGCCTCGGTCCGATCGGGCTGTGGCTGGGGCTGGCGCTCGGCCTCGCGGTCGTGGCGACATCGCTGATCGTGCGATTGCGCGTCCGGGCGCGAACGCAAATGCGCGCCACCCCGGCGCCGCTGCTCGCGGTGAAGGAGCTGCCGGCGTAACCGCTGCATTCAGCTAGTCGTAACGCGGCCGGCGCGCGACAGATGCGGCGCGTCGAGCCCGACCCCGACAAGATGCCCGAACAGCGATGCGAGCCGCGCGCGGTCAGCCTCGGGCAGAGGCGGCTTCAGGATCGAGGCGATATTGCTGCGCAAATGCGCGTGATCACCGGTGCCGAACAACACGACATCGACACCGGGCTCGTGGCGCACAAAGCGGTAGGCTGCGTCGACGACGCTGGTGGCGCCGCCCTCATGAACGAGAAAACCGAGCGGATCGTCCTGGGTCAGCGGAAAGACGTGCCGGCGCGCGTTCTGGTGCATCATGTGGAACGCGACCATGACGACATCCCAGGCCCCGTCGCGTGCCGCGCGCTTGATCATCTGGTGCTCGGGATCGCCGGGTGAGGTCTCGGTGATGCCGAGCCAGCGGAACTTGCCCTTCTCCCGTTCGCGCAACAATGCCGGCGCCAGCACTTTCAGCGCGTGGTCATAGACGCGCGGCGCGATGCCGTGCAGCTGGTAGACATCGATGTAATCGGTGCCGAGCTCCTTCAGCGAGCGGTCGAGGCTGGCGACGGCGCGCTCCGGCAGGGAATCGGGATTGCTGATGCCGAACGGCGCTTTTGTGCAGATGACGACCTTGTCGCGCGGGACGCCGGCGAGCGCCTTGCCGAGCACCGGCTCGGTGCCATAGGCGGCCGCGGTGTCGAACAGATTGACCCCGAGATCGAGCGCCGCGCGAATGATCGCGATCGCGTCGGTCTCGCTCTTCCCGGTGCCGAGCCCCAAGCGGCTAAAGCCGCCGCAGCCGAGACCGGCGACGCTGACCTTGAGGCCGGTGCGGCCGAGCGTGGTGTATTCCATGCGCCTCTCTTAGCAGCCTTTGTGCCGGAGGTCAGCGCGGCCGCAGCCGGAACGGCGGCGGATGATCCGGCCGCACCGTGATCGCCGCGACCGGGACGACCGGCCGGTTGTCGGCGCGGCTGATCACGAATTGCCGCACCAGACGTGCCAATACTAATACCGCCTCGGTCAGCGCGAATTGCGCACCGACGCAGACACGCGGACCCATGCCGAACGGCAGATAGGCGAAGCGGTCGGGCGGCGGGGCGCCCGGCAAAAACCGCCCGGGATCGAACGCGTCCGGCTCGGTCCACAGCGTCTTGTGCCGGTGCAATAGCCACGGCGCGATCATCACGATGGCGCCTTTCGGCACCGCGACGCCGCCGGCCTCGTCGGCCCGCCGCGCGAGGCGGAAAATGCCGTAGGCCGGCGGATAGAGCCGCAATGCCTCCTGCACGACGGCGCGGGTGTAAACGAGATGCGGCAAGGCCTCGGCGGCGCCCTCCGGGGCGAGATCGAGCGGGCCCGCCTCCGCCGCGATGCGCTCCTGCACGGCGGGCGTTTCGGCCAACAGATAGAATGCCCAGAACAGCGCGACCGCGGTCGTCGCATGGCCGGCGGCGATCATCGTCGCAACCTGGTCGACGAGCTTGCGCCGCGAGACGGGCTTGCCGGTTTCGGGATCGCTCGCCATCAAATCGAGCAGGTCGCGTCCGAAGCCGGCCGCGCCCTTCGCCTGGCGCGCATCGATGATCGCGCCGATCAGCGCGAGCCAACGCCGGCGAAACCGCCAACGCGCGACATCGCCCGGCGTCGGGATCCACGCCGGCAGCAGGATCTCGAACGGCGAGGGCTGCGCCAGGCGCTCGCCGTAATCTTGTAACAGCGCGCGCATGCGCGGCGCAAAGGGCTCCATCTTGAGCGAGAACATCGCGCGGCCGGCGATCTCAATCGCGAGAAGCTGCATGTGCTCGGCGAGATCGACCTCGCCCTCTTCAGCCGCGAGCGTCTCGGCCAGCTCACCGGCGACGGCGGCGACATGGTGCGCCACCATCGGCACGGTGCGCGGCGCGAAGGAGGGCGCCACGGTCCGGCGCTGCACCCGCCACTCCTCGCCCTCGGCGAGCAGCAGGCCGCGGCCGGCGATCGGATAGAGGAGCCGCCTTGTCGCCGAGCTGCGGGCGTAATTCTCGGCATTGTCGATCAGCACATGGCGGATCGCGGCCGGGCGGTTCAGGGTCAGCTGCACGCGGCCAAACAGCCGGCGCTCCAGCACCTCCTCGGTGAAGGCGCGCTCGGAGAACGCGGCCAGCACGTTCTGCCGCATCAGCGCGGCGTATTCGCGCGCCGGCAGCACTTCGCGCCCGGCCGAGGGCGGCGGAAAGCGCGGCAGCGTGATGTCGCTCACGAGCGGGACTTCCGGCGTGAGGGTGCCCAATCGCCGATTGCACGGCCCGATCCCGCCGGCCTGCAATTGCAGGTCCTTTTCAGGTGAGGTTCTCCCCTGGGTTGCATAGCCTCCGTCGGAGCGCCGGATGCAATGCGCCCTGCGCGTTCGATTTTCGCAACATCCCGCTGCCCCTCGTCTGGCTGCATTTGCAGCGGATTTGCAGCCAGAGCCCCCGTCTCCTTTATCGTTTCGAGACGGACGCTAGCACACGATTGTGGCAATTTTATCGTCGATGTGTTCGATGCCCGATTGAGCTTCCGCCCCGGGGTTTGGGGTATTATCCCTCGCGATGGAACTCGAATGGGACGAGGACAAAAACGAGGAGAACTTTGCCAAGCACGGGTTTGACTTCGAGCACGCGATCCAAATCTTTGATGGGCCAATCCGCCAGTACGTGGACGCGCGGCCATGGGGAGAGCAAAGGATCGTCGCAACCGGGCGGGTGAAGGGCGAATTCATAACCGTCGTCTATACGCGCCGGGGTGGTCATTATCGCATTATCTCCGCAAGGCCCGCGCGGCGGAATGAGAGGTTCTAATGATCGTTCGCAAAACGCTGGAACAGGCGAAGGCCGAAGGCGGTCGCTTCAACAAGGAGAAGTTCGACAGCTTCACAGATGCCGATATCGAGCGGATGATCGACGAGGACCCGGACCTCGCGCCCCGGAATGAGGAGCGCGAATTCACGCCCGCCGACCCGGTGCTCCAGGCCTTGCTGCGCATCCTTGACCGCATGCCCAAATCAGCGCTCCGCGCCCTCGATCAGCGACCGCGGAAGGCTGGATGAATCGAACGGCGACACGGCTTGTGCCGAACCCAACTTACGAGTTGTTCCGTCAAGCAATGGCGGAGCGAAAACAAATCGTCTGCGTGTACGACGGTTTCCCACGCGAACTCTGCCCGATCATTCTCGGTCACGCGCGGGGGCAGGAGAAAGCGCTGACCTATCAGTTCGGCGGCCGGAGCAGATCGGGCCTGCCGCCCGGAGGCGAGTGGCGCTGCCTGTGGTTATCGAGACTCAGCAATGTCGAGCTGCGCGATGGGCCGTGGCACACCGGTTCCAGCCACAAGGAACCGCAGGGCTGCGTCGAAATCGTCGATCTCGACGTGAATCCATCGAGCCCGTACAACCCAAGGCGCCGCCTTTAATCAGCTCCCGAACGGTGCTTGCCCCACCTGTTCCTGCCCGGCAGGATGCGGCGCGAGTGGTGATGCGGGCCGCGGGCTCGCCGGAGCGGAGATGATCGGATGAACGGCGCGGAAAGCCTGGTGCGGACCTTGGTCGGCGGCGGCGTCGATGTGTGCTTCGCGAACCCCGGCACCTCGGAGATGCATTTTGTCGCGGCGCTCGACCGGGTCGACGGCATGCGCTGCGTCCTGGGGCTGTTCGAGGGCGTCGTGACCGGCGCCGCCGACGGCTATTACCGCATGGCCGACAACCCGGCCGCGACCCTGCTGCATCTCGGGCCGGGGCTCGCCAACGGGCTCGCCAATATCCACAACGCCAACAAGGCGGCCTCGGGCATGGTCAACATCATCGGCGACCATGCGACCTATCACCGGCAATACGACGCGCCGCTCACTTCCGATATCGAGGGGCTGGCGCGGCCCTCCTCGCACTGGGTCAAGACCTCGCCCGATGCGATGTCGATCGCCCGGGACGGTGCCGCCGCGATCGCCGCGGCGCGGACGCCGCCGGGCCAGATCGCGAGCCTGATCCTGCCGGCCGATACGGCGTGGAACGACGGGTCTGGCCCGATGGCGGTGCCGCCGGCGGAAACACCCGCGGCGCCGTCGCGCGAGCGCGCGGCTCATGGCGCAGGGCTCGAACGCGCGCACCCAGCGCGGCCGCGGGCGGGAGTCGGTCGAGCGCATCCCCTATGTCGTCGACCAGGCCTTGAAGGTGCTCGACGGCTTGAAGCACGTCATCCTCGTCGGCGCGAAAATGCCGGTTGCGTTTTTCGCGTACCCGAACAAGCCGAGCCAACTGACCCCGGAGGGCTGCGAGGGGCATGTGCTGGCGCGGCCCGAGGAGGACCACATCCAGGCCTTGGAATGGCTGTGCGACGAGGTCGGGGCGCGCGCAACACCGGCGCCGGTCACGAACGACAAGCCGGCGCCGCCCGCAACGGGCGCGATCACCTCGGAGGCGCTCGGCCAATCACTGGGCGCCTTGCTGCCGGACAACGCGATCGTCGCCGACGAGGCGGTGACAACCGGGCGCGGCTTTTTCGCGCCGACCAAATCGGCGATGCCGCATGACTGGATGTCGAACATGGGCGGCTCGATCGGGCTCGGGATGCCGCTCGCGACCGGCGCGGCGGTGGCCTGCCCCGACCGGCGGGTCGTCTCGCTGCAGGCCGATGGCAGCGCGATGTACACGGTGCAGGCCTTGTGGACACAGGCACGCGAGGCGCTGGACATCACGACCGTCCTGTTCTCGAACCGCACCTATCAGATCCTCAAGGGCGAGCTCGCCAATGTCGGCGCCGGCAACCCCGGGCGGAAGGCGCTCGACATGCTCGATCTGGGGCGGCCCGACATCGATTGGGTCGGGGTCGCGCGCGGTCTCGGCGTGCCGGGCGCGCGGGTCACGAATATGGAGGAATTCAACCGGCGCTTCGCCGACGCGGTCGCTTCGCCCGGGCCGTTCCTCGTCGAAGTCGTGCTGTAGGAAAAAATACACTTCACCGCGGAGGACGCGGAGGATGCGCAGAGGACGCCGAGGATGATTTGGTACGTCATCCCGCCGAAGGCCGAGATCAACCGTTCGGCCGCTCGTACGTCTGATAAGTGGGTCCCGGCCTTCGCCGGGACGACGACTTTTCCACACCGCGTCCTCAGCGCGGCCACTGCGTCCTCCGCGTTAAAGCGCGTTTTCGTTTTTGCGCTCGCGCTGATCGCGCCGGTAACTGGGTGGGCGGCGTGCAGCGGGCCGGTGGCGGACCAAGGGGCGCGGCTGCGGCTGGCCTCGGCCGGGCCGGAAGGCGGCGTCGGGCTGAATTTTCTCGGGCATGCGAGCTTTCTCATTGAGAGCCCGCAAGGCGTGACGATCGTCACCGATTACAACGACATGATCCGCGCGCCGGTAACGCCCGACATCGTGACAATGAACAACGCGCATCCGACGCATTACACCGATGCGGTCGAGCCGGGCGTCAAATTCGTGTTGCGCGGCTGGGACCCGGCGGGCGGCATCGCGACGCATCATGTCGATTACCGCGATGTCAAGATCCACAACGTGCCGACCAATGTGCGCGAGTATGGTGGGTCTGGGGGCACGCGCTACAACGGCAACTCGATCTTTGTGTTCGATGTCGCCGATCTGTGCCTCGCCCATCTCGGGCATCTGCATCACACGCTGACGCCCGGGCATCTCGCCGATCTCGGCCCCATTGATGTCGTCATGGTGCCGGTCGACGGCGCCTACACGCTGAACCAAGACGACATGATCGCGGTGTTGCAGCAGATCAAGCCGAAGATCGCCGTGCCGATGCACGTCTTCACGCAAGCGACGCTCGAGAAGTTTCTGGCGCGCGCCGCCGAGTTCTACACCGTCAAACGCGCGAACGACCCGTCGGTGACGCTGACGCGCGCAACCCTGCCGGGCGAACCGGAGATGCTCGTTCTTCCCGGCCGCTGAGTTCGCCCCTCACCCGTCCTCGGCTAAGCCTCGGACACCCTCTCCCCCCAGGCGGGGCGAGGGATCGTAAGAGCGTCGCCGCAGCACAATAATCTCCCTCTCCCCGCCTGCGGGGAGAGGATCGGAGTGAGGGGCGAACTTACACCTCGGTCTTGGCGCCGGTGCGGCTGGTGATCAGGCCGTAATGCTCGACGCGGCGGTGCTTCTCGAAATTGAACACGGTGCGGCGGAGGTATTCGCCGAGTTCGAGATCCAAATTCGTCGCGATCAGCTCGTCCTCTTCGGTCAATGCCAAGGCGGCGATCTCGCCGGTCGGCGCGACAATCGCCGAGCCGCCGATCATCGCATGCCCATCCTCGGCGCCGCATTTCGCCGCGGCCAACACCCAGGCGGCGTTCTGGTAGGCGCCGGCCTGCAGTGACAACAGGTGGTGAAACATCCGCAGATGCTCGGGCTCGCGGTGATGGATGTTCTCGATCGGGGTGTTGTAGCCGAGCGCGACGATCTCGACGCCCTGCAATCCCATGACGCGGTAGGCCTCGGGCCAGCGCCGGTCGTTGCAGATGCACATGCCCATGACGGCGCCCTGCATGCGCCAGACGCGGAAGCCTTCGTTCCCGACATCGAAATAGCGCTTCTCCAGATGCTGAAACGGCGCCTGCGGCAGATGCTCGGAATGGCCGGGCAGGTGGATCTTGCGGTACCGGCCGACGATGCGGCCGTCGGGATCGACGAGGATCGACGTGTTGTAATGCCGCGGCGCGCCCTTTTCCTGGGTCAGCTCGGCATAGCCGAGATAAAAGCCGATGCCGAGCTCCTTCGCGAGATCGAACAGCGCCCGCGTCTCCGGGCTCGGCATGTCGCGCTCGAAATAGCGGTCGATCTCGGCCTGGTCGGTCATCCAGTAACGCGGGAAGAACGTCGTCAGTGCCAATTCGGGAAAGACGACAAACTTGACGCCGGCGCTGTGTGCCTCGCGTAACAGGGCGCAGAGCCGCTTGACGACGGCCTCGCGGCTGTCGGCGAGATGGATCGGGCCCAATTGGGCGACGGCGGCGCGAAGCTTGCGGGACACAGCGGCTCTCCTGAATTGCCTTCCGCCGAGACTGTCACTGCCCGGGGACCGACGCAATTCCCGGAGGGCTAACCGCCGATCGGATTGCGAGATAGGCCCCCTCGGCGGAATTCCGGTTGCCGCAAGCGGCGGAATACGCTTCGCTTTTCGGCCCTGAGGAACCCGGCGCCCGAGACATGTCACCCGCAAAGCCTGAGCGCGAGCCGCTCGTCTATCTGAACTACACGCAGGCGGAACTCGATGCCGCCTATAACCAGGCCGCCTATCAGCCGAACATCCAGCAATTGCGTGACCGCTGGATCGCCAACAGCGAACGCACCCGCCAGCGCATCGGGCCGCCGCTGCGCCTGCCTTACGGCCCGACCGAGATCGAGCAGCTCGACCTCTTCCGCACCGATCGGGATACCGATGGCGGCGGCGCGCCGATCTTTGTCTTTATCCATGGCGGCGCCTGGCGGGCGGGGTCGGCCAAGACCTATGCCGCGCCGGCCGAGATGTTCACCCGCGCCGGCGCGCATTACATCGTGCCGGATTTTGTCTGGGTGCAGGATGCCGGCGGCAGCCTTTTCCCGATGGCCGAGCAGGTTTGCCGCGCGGTCGCCTGGGTCTACGAAAATGCCGCAAGCTTTGGCGGCGACCGCGAGCGGATCTATGTCGGCGGCCATTCCTCAGGCGCGCATCTCGCGGCGGTCGCGCTGACCACGGATTGGCGCCGCGAGTTCGGGCTGCCGGCCGACCTCATCAAGGGCGGCATGTGTTCGAGCGGGATGTACGATCTCGCACCGGTGCGGCTGTCGCACCGCAACTCTTATGTGAATTTCACCGACGAGATGGTCGAGGCGCTCTCGCCGCAGCGCCGCATCGACCGGCTAGGCGCGCCGCTGATCGTCGCTTACGGCACTTGCGAGACGCCGGAATTTCAACGCCAGGCCCGCGATTTCGCCGCCGCGGTGAAGGCGGCCGGAAAGCCGGTCGATCTGCTTGTCGGCCAGCATTACGCCCATCTCGAACTGCCCGAGACATTGTGCAATCCGAACGGTCTGCTCGGCGCTGCGGTCCTCGAACAGATGCGCCTCGCCTGACGCCGCTCATCGCTATCGAAGAGAGAAATAGCCGCGAACGATACCGGCGGCGCCGGCGTTCCCCTTGCGGACAGAGAACGCCTGGGGAGAGCTCACATGGATCAGCCGATCGCGGAAGCGCCGCCGACCTCGACCGCGGCAACCAGGGAAACCGAACCGGAGGTCGTCGCGGGGATCTCCTCCGGCGAGGGTAATCCAAGCCTGCCCCTCTCTTTTCGCGTCGGCGGGCTCAATGTTCCTTATGGCCGGCTCGCCATGCTGCTGGCCGGCGGGCTCGCGCTCGGCTACGGCCTCAGCCGCTGGATGACCCGCAGCAAGACCTGACCGAGCGCTCTTTAGACCACAGCGCAGCAAGCCCGGCTCAGCGGCTGTTGTAGTTCGTATTAGCGGTCTGGTTCTGCTGGGCCTGCTGGCGCGCCTGTTTGTTCGCCTCATGCCGGCCGACCAGGCAGCCGGCCGTGGCGCCCAATACCCCGTGACGGTGCATGAAATGGCCGGCGACACCGCCGACGACGGCGCCTTTGAGGCAGCCCGCCGCAGCGGCGGGAGCGGGCGACAATGCTGTTGCCGCGAGCAGCACGCCCGCCGCGATGACGATCGATTTCATGAGATCCTCTCCGTTGCGTTCCCCGGCTCTAACAGCGGCGGCCGGTGTATCATCCGCGTTTTCGCGTTCCGCTCCCCCTCGCGCCCCGGCAAATAACGCAATGAAATTGGCGTAGCCCGGCGACTCTGGCCTGCCCGCCCGCTTCGCCGTACTATGCAAAGGATGGCGATCCCGGTGCGAAAATGCGACGCCGCCTTGGGGGCGGAAATCGTCGTCGACCTGTCGCGGGCGATCGACGACCGCACGTTCACCGAGCTCGAGGGCATTTTTCACGACAACATCGTCGTGTTTTTCCGGGATCAGCATCTCACAAACGAGCAGCACATCGCGTTTAGCCGCCGCCTCGGCGAGCTCGAGATCCACATCGTCAAAAAATACCTGCTGCCGGAGGATCCCGAGATCCTCTTGGTCTCGAACATCAAGAACGACGCGGGCGAGCATATCGGGTTGGCTGATGCCGGCTTTACGTGGCACAGCGACACCTCCTATCGCAAAAACCCGAGCCGCTGCTCGCTGCTCTACGCGAAGGAGGTACCGCATCGCGATGGCAAGCCGCTCGGCGACACGGTCTTCGCGAACTGCATCGCCGCGTACGAGGCGCTGCCTGACGCGATGAAGCGGCGGCTCGCCGGAACAAAGGCGATCCACCGCTATTCGATGCGCCGCCGCGTCGACAACAGCCCGCGCCCAAAACTGACCGCGGCACAGCTTGCCGAGACGCCCGATATCGCGCATCCGATTGTGCGCAGCCACCCCTATACCGGGCGGAAGGCGCTCTATGTCACGGCCGGGGAGTGCATCGGCATCGTCTTGCGGGATGGCGAGCAGATGCCGGAGGACGAGGCGCTCGATATGATCGCCGAGCTTGACGCGCATTGCGTCCGGCCCGAATTTTGCTATCGCCACAGCTGGCGGATCGGCGATCTCGTCATGTGGGACAATGCCAGCGCGATGCACCTTGCGATCTGCGACTACACCTTGCCGGAGCGCCGTCTGATGCACCGCACAACGGTCATCGGGCCGGAGCCCATCTGAGATGTCGGCGAGCCTCGCGGAACCTGTGATCGCCGCCCCGTCGCCAGCGGGCCGGGCGAAGCGCGGCGGTGTCCCCGTCATCCATGCCGAACCGCCGGCGCTTGACCCGGCGCTCGGCGGTGATGCGGCGCTGCGCCGGATCGGCCTCGCCGGTCTCGATCACCTCTCGCGCAACGAAGCCGCCGCGCTCGCCGGCATGCCGGGCGGCATCCACCAGATGCGGGTCGCCGCCCGGCGTCTGCGCGCGATGATGTCGGGTTTTGCCGAGCGGCTGCCGGAGGATCAGCGGCACTGGGCCGCCGAGGAATTGTGCTGGCTTGCCGACGCGCTCGCGCGGGCGCGGAACCTCGATGTGTTCGAGACGGCCTTGCTGCGCCCGGTGGAGCGAGCTTCCGATGATCCGCTCGCCTTCGAGCCCCTGCGGCGAGCCGCCGAGCGGCAGCGCCGCGCCGCCCACCGCTTGGTGATCGAGGCGATCCGATCGGACCGTTACGCCAGTTTGATCGCCCACCTCCTCGCCTGGTTCGAGACTTGCGGTTGGCGGCGACTCGATCCCGGCATGCCGGAGCCGCCGGTCGGCGAGGTTGCGGGGAAGATCCTGCGGCGCCGCTGGCGGGCCGCGAAGAAACGCGGCAAGGAGTTCGCCGAGCAAGCGCCCGAGCAGCGCCATCGCCTGCGCATCGCATTGAAAAAGCTGCGCTATACGGCGGAAGCAACGGCCTCTCTCTATCCGCCTGACGTCGTCGCGCCGCTTACCGCGCGGTTGAAGCGCCTGCAGGACGAGCTCGGCCATCTCAACGATGTACGGGTCGGGCATGAGATCCTAGCTGCGCTTGCATCGGACGACGGCCCTAACAGGGCCATCGCCGAGGCCGGGGGGCGTATGCTCGACTGGCATGAGCGGCGGCTGATCGACCGGGAGCCGAAATTGCGCGAGCATCTGCGCGAGCTATTCGACGCCCAGCCGTTCTGGCATGGCTGACGATCGCGCCCTGTAAATTCGCGGCTTGGAAGCTCGCGGCCTGGAAGTTCGCCGCCCGAAAATTCCCGCCCTGTAAAATTCTGCAAATCGAGAACACCGGCCCCAGAGCCGGTGTTGTCAATGGTGCCGGCATCCGTGCAGGCACACCAAGGATTGAGATCCCATGTTGAAGGAATGGCTGGGTATGGCTGAAGGAATCCTGCAGGACCTGCACCAGGACCACGAAGAAGTCGGCGGTCTGATCGAGCAATGCCTCAAAACCGAGGCAAGCGCCGAACGCAATCAAATCTTCAAGGAAATCATGAGCATGCTGACCGCCCATTCGGAGGCCGAGCAGCAGGTTCTGTATAAGAAGATGCAAAAGTCGGACGACGAGAAGACGCGGAGCTTTGTCTTCGAGGGCATCAACGAGCACCAGATCGTCGAGCAGCAATTGCAGCAGATGGCGCGCACCCGCAACAAGGCGAGCGAGCAGTGGACGGCGCAGCTGACCGTTCTGAAAGAGCTCGTCAACCACCATGTCAAGGAAGAGGAAAGCACCGGCTTTTCCTGCGCCCGCAACGAATTCAACCGCGAGGAGTTGGAGAAGATGTCCGGGCAGTTCCAGCGCCAAAAAGAAAAGCTGATGGCCGCAGCCTAGGCGCTCGACCGCGATGGCTGGGGCTCGCCCCGGCCATCGGTTCTAAAATGGGGAGTTTTCTAGGCTCTACCCGGCCGTAAAACGCGGCATGACCTCCTGCGCGAAGAGGCGCATCGAGGCGAGCGCCTCTCTATGGGGCATCGTGTTGAAGTTGACCTGCAAGGAGGCGTGCTCGAACCCGCCGAACTCGTGCTGCAAACGCGCGATCGTCGCCGCGATCTCCCCGGGCGAACCGACCCAGGCGCCGCCCGACACGATCTGCTCCGCCGCATTGGAGGCACGCAGCGCGGCGATGATCTTGTCATAGCCGGGATAATCCTGCGAAACCCTGCCATCGAGCCAGTCCGAGGCGGCCTCGACCAGCGATGTGAGATAGGCATCGATCAGCGGCGTGGCGAAGGCGCGGGCCCGCTCGCCGTCATGCTCGCAATACATGTGAAAGGCGACCATGACCTCGCCTTGGCCAGGATGCCCGGCCGCCTTCCAGGCTTCTCGATAGGCGGCAAGGAGCGGCCGCATCTTTTCGGCGACGAGCGCGATCGCCATGACCGCATAGCCCATGCGGCCGGCGAATTCAAAGGATTCCGGCGTGTTCAATGCCGCGACATAGAATTTCGGCCGCGGCTTTTGAGTCGATCGCGGCAGCGAGGTCGTGTTCTCGATCTGGTGGAAGCGGCCGCGATGCGAGACATTTTCGCGGCTCAGCAGCAGATCGACCTGCTCGATGCCCTCGCGGAACCGCGCCACCGACTCGTCGGGCGACACCCCGAAACGGCGAAATTCATGCGGCAGGAAGGCGCGCGCAAAACCGACATCGAGCCGCCCGCGGCTGAGCGCGTCGAGCATCGCGATCTCGCCGGCGAGCTTTAAGGGATGGTTGAAGGCCGGCAATACCGCGCCGGTCACCAGCCGCGCTCGCCTTGTCCGCTGCGCCGCCGCCGCGAGAAACACGATCGGGTTCGGGCTGTAGCCGCCGTAATGGTGGAAATAGTGCTCGACGATGCGGATATGGCTGAAGCCGAGCCGGTCGGCCTCCTCGGCGAGGTCGAGCGCTTCCTGGAAATATTGTTCGCCCGATTTCTCCTCGGGCCGCACATCGGGAAAGAACTGCACGCCGAATTGCATTAACGCCCTCTACCGCCCGGTGGGTGGTCAGAGTAACACGCCGGCCCGCCGCGATATCAGGCCGGACCCCTATAGGCGCCGCGCCTTGTGGGAACCATGCCCTGATCTGCGGCGTCAGGTTGAGACGATGATCTTGGCTGGCCGGACGCCTGTTTTATGAAGCTGCTGGACCTGCTGATCGGCCGCAAGCTCGCCAACCGCGAAGGCGAGAGCGAGAAGATCACGGCCATCGAGGGGGTGCCGGCGATGGGCCTCGACGGCCTCGCCTCCTCGGCCTATGGACCCGAGGCGGCGCTGACCATCCTGGCGCCGCTCGGCTTGATGGGCCTCGCCTATATGGGCCCGGTCATGCTGGCCGTGCTGGTCCTGCTGGCGATCCTCTACATCTCCTATTGGCAGACGATCGAGGCCTATCCGACGAGCGGCGGCTCCTACACCGTCGCGCACGAAAACCTCGGCGCCAATGCCGGCCT
>VAZF01000731.1 GCA_005888425.1 Alphaproteobacteria bacterium | reverse complement strand
AGTATCCGAGATCGACGCCCCCCGCCGCGCGCTGCACCCCTTTTCCGATGACTTTGGTTCACAACTGCCCGCTACCGTCGTAGCTGTCCGCCGCAGCGTCGAAGAGCAACGGCTTCCTAACCGGGGGCGCAGGTTCGAGTCCTGCCGGGGACGCCACCCTCGACGGTTGCTTACGTCAGCGCTCTCGGCTGAGAGGATTATCATTTGAGGTCGGTCGCGAAGGCGCCTGAGGGTCAGGAAATCGCGAACATCGCCGCGATGTTCGCAGGTTACGCGAACCCGGAACATTCCCGCTTGGCCGCCTGTTTCATGGGCATGGCGGACCCGTTCAACAGAGCAGAGAATTGGCGAGACCGCGCCGATGAGCTGCGCGATCTGGCGACGCGAGCCGACAATCCGGTGGCCGCCGCCTCGCTCGCCGACATCGCCGACGCGCTCGAGCAGCACGCCCGCAAGCTCGAGGAAATGGCGCTGAAATTGCGCTGTACCCGCCGGGTGCGCGTGGCGCCGGCGGCGCGGCGCCACCTCACCGAGGCGGCCGACTAACCGTTCGGCCCTAGACGGTTCGGCCCTAGACAGTTCGGCGACGGCCGAAGCAATCAACCCACGGACCCGCTAGGATGTGGCTTGTCGCTGCAACCGCGGAGCCCTGCGATGTTCACGACCGCCGCTCTCGCCGAAACCGCCGCGCTGGTCGGCGATCCCGGCCGCGCCGCGATGCTGATGGCGCTGATGGACGGGCGCGCCCTGACCGCCTCCGAATTGGCGCGCGCCGCCGGCATCACGCCGCAGACCGCCAGTGGGCATTTGGCGCGGCTGACCGCGGCGGGGCTGCTCGCCCGGCATTGCCAGGGCCGGCACCATTATCACCGCCTCTCCTCGCCGGTGGTCGCGCATATGCTCGAAACGATCATGGAAGCCTCGCTGACGGGCCAGGAACAGCGGCCGCGCCGCGCGGTGGTCACCGGCCCGCGCGACAAGGCGATGCGGGCGGCGCGGACCTGCTACGACCATCTGGCCGGGCAGCTCGGGGTCAGGCTCGCCGACGCGCTGTGCGAGCGCGGCTATGTCGAGCTGTCGGACGAGGGCGGCGCGGTCACCGAGCCCGGCATGGAATTTTTCCGCTCTTTCGGTCTGGATCTGGTTCCCGCACCGGCGCGGCTCTATTGCCGGCCGTGCCTCGATTGGAGCGAGCGGCGGCTGCATATCGGCGGGACGCTCGGCGCCAGGCTCGCGGCGCGCTGCTTTGCGCTCAACTGGATCCGCCGCGACCGCGAATCGCGCGCGGTCGCGGTGACGCCGGCGGGCGAGCGCGGCTTCCGCGAGACCTTTGGCATGTGACCATCAGCGGCCTGCCGCAAGGGCTTGTGGCCGGTGCTTATCGGACATTGAACGGGGAACTATTTACGTGCCCGAAGCGTGTAGGATGCGCCTCCGGCGAACGCCTCCCCATCTGTCGCGATAGCGAGCCATGGATTCAGAAATTTCGGGTCTCCGATCACCCGCGGCTCCCGGTTCGGGCGAGGCCGAGCCTGAGCGCGAGCGGCCGCGATTGCGGCTGCATGTCCCGAAGCATGTCCCCGACCCCGACAAGCCG
>VAZF01000727.1 GCA_005888425.1 Alphaproteobacteria bacterium | reverse complement strand
AGATCATGAGGTTTTGAGCTAAGTTTAGGTTGGTGTGGGTCGAGCCAGCTCTTTTTATTAGACGGTAAATTCGACCCATCGCCTTCACGCCCATCCCGCGAAACAAACACGATAACAGCGACAAGACTCGCCGCTGGAGAGAGACGGATTCGAACCCTCGGTCCCGTCGCGATAGCGATGATGGTTTCGCTTGGACTCTCCGGCGCGGCTCTTTTCGGAGAGACCCACGGTCCGAGTCCGTCTCGCTCCGCAGCAGAATGTGGCTTACCGCTGCGGCGTAGAGGATTTCATCGAGATGTCGCCGTAAACCAGTGAAGCCATGGCAAAACGCGGCCGTCGCGGCGCCTGGTGGCGTGCAACCTGAGATCGGCTTTGACCGGTTCTCGTAAGGGCAGGTTAGAACGAGCACTCGGGTGATTTACTACCCTCCAGCTAATCGTTCAGGATCGATGAAGCCGATTAACCTGCGCATCGCCGAGGAACTGGGTGTCCGCGAGCAGCAGGTCGCTGCTGCCATCTCGTTGCTCGACGGCGGAGCGACCGTGCCCTTTGTTGCCCGATACCGGAAGGAGGCGACCGGGGTGCTCGATGACGCCCAGCTGCGCACTCTCGAGGAGCGGCTGAGGTATCTACGCGAGCTCGACGAGCGTCGGGCCGCGATCCTCGACAGCATCGGCCAGCAAGGAAAACTCGACGCTGCACTCGAGCAGGCGATCAACGCGGCGGACAGCAAGGCGCGGCTCGAGGATCTCTATTTGCCCTATCGCCCAAAACGGCGGACGAAGGCTCAAACCGCCCGCGAAGCGGGTCTGGAGCCGCTGGCGGAGGCGCTTCTCGCGAGGCCCGACCAATACCCGGAGCAGCTGGCTCGCCGGTACGTCGAACCGAATAAGGGGGTGACCGATACGACCGCCGCACTCGAAGGCGCCCGCGCAATTCTGGTTGAGCGTTTTACCGAAGACGCCGCGCTGATCGGGACCCTGCGCGAGGAAGTGTGGTTGCGCGGTCGTCTTCGTTCGCGCGTTCGCGCGGGCAAGGCGGACTCCGGCGCCAAGTACGCCGATTATTTCGACTTCAGCGAGCCGCTGACTAAATTGCCGTCGCACCGCATCCTCGCACTGTTCCGCGGCGAGAAGGAGGAGGTGCTCGCTCTGGAGCTGGCGCCGGATCCGACCACGGTGGATCAAGGCGAACAGAGCGCCTTTGAGCGGCAGATCGCGAACCGGTTCAAGATCGCCGATCAGGGTCGGCCCGGCGACCGCTGGCTGATCGATACGGTGCGCTTGGCTTGGCGGACAAGGATTCTGGTTCACATCGAAAGCGACCTGCGCCTTCGGCTTTGGCAAGCCGCGGAAGATGCTGCAGTGCAGGTGTTTGCCGGGAACCTGCGCGACCTGCTGCTCGCGGCTCCCGCGGGTGCGCGCACGACAATGGGGCTTGATCCGGGGTATCGGACCGGCGTCAAAGTCGCCGTGGTCACCAGGGCCGGGCAAGTCGCCGCGACGATGACAATCTACCCGCATGAGCCGCAGCGTCGTTGGGACGAGTCGATTGCTCAGCTGGCGCGGCTTGCCCAAGAGCATCGGGTGGAACTTATTGCGATCGGGAACGGCACCGCCTCGCGTGAAACCGACCGGCTCGGTGCGGAGCTCATTCGCCTCCACTCCGAGCTTGAGCTGACTAAGGTCGTCGTCTCAGAGGCCGGGGCCTCGGTCTACTCTGCTTCGACTTTTGGCTCGCAGGAGTTGCCTGACCTCGACGTGTCGTTGCGCGGAGCGGTCTCGATCGCCCGGCGGCTTCAGGACCCGCTCGCCGAGCTGGTCAAGATTGATCCCCAATCGATCGGCGTGGGCCAATATCAGCACGATCTCAGCGAACACAAACTTTCGCGTTCCCTCGATGCGGTAGTCGAGGATTGCGTCAACGCCGTGGGTGTGGACGTCAACACGGCATCCACGCCGTTGCTGTCGCGAGTTTCCGGCATCGGCGACGGACTGGCGCGCAGCATCGTCAGCTACCGTGAGGCGCGCGGTCCTTTTCGCACCCGCTCGGCGCTCAAGAAGGTGCCACGGCTTGGGCCCAAGGCTTTCGAGCTTTCGGCAGGGTTCCTGCGCATCTCCAATGGTGACGATCCGCTCGATACGTCTGGTGTACACCCGGAAGCCTACTCCGTCGTGCGGCGCATTCTCGCGGCAACCAAGAGCCAACTGGGGGCGCTGATCGGGAATACACCGATATTACGCCAGCTCGAGCCCGAGGCGTTCACTGATGCCGTGTTCGGGGTGCCCACCGTCACCGACATCTTGAGCGAGCTCGAGAAGCCCGGTCGGGATCCGCGCCCGGTTTTCAAGACGGCAAGTTTTCGCGAGGGAGTGGAAAAGCTCGAGGATGTGAAGCCCGGCATGGTTCTCGAAGGCGTCGTGACGAACGTCGCCGCATTCGGCGCCTTCGTCGATGTGGGGGTCCACCAGGACGGGCTGGTGCACATCTCCGCGATGGCCAATACTTATGTCTCCGATCCACG
>VAZF01000726.1:2561-4959 GCA_005888425.1 Alphaproteobacteria bacterium | reverse complement strand
GAGCTCGGCCGCCACGCGCCGGCCGCGCTCGCCGTCCCGATCGCAGAATGCCACACTCGCCCCCTCGGCGACGAAACGCCTGACCGTCGCCTCGCCGATCCCCGATGCCCCGCCGGTCACCGCTGCGATCTTGCCCTCGAGCCTTCCCATGTTCGCCACCTTTCATTGCATTCGAAAACGCTGATTCACGATACGTCGTATCCTATAGGTCGCCATACATGCGGGTCTTGATTGCCTGCAGTTCTGCGATGACCGCCGCGTCGGTGATCTGCGTGAAGCGGGGCACCTCTCTCCCCTCCCGGATGGCGGGCTTGTAGAACATGTACAGCGGTCGGAGGTCGAACAGACCGCCGTTCCGGTAGGCGTAAGAATTCTCATAGAGCGGCCGATACACCTGCATAAAGCTGTCTTCAGTGCGACAGTCATCTTCGGTGTGGTGGCCGACGCCATAAATGTAATAGGCGTAGTTGTTCAGCGGCCCAGCGGGGTCGTGTTTGAAATGGTAGTAGTAGCCGGATTCGGGCCGCTGATCGGGTGGTGGGATGTCGTAGGCCATTGCCTCCTCAGGCCTTCGATTGAGGGAATGGTGCACGCGAGGCTAGGGTCGCGCTACCACTTGTAGACGTTCTGCAACGTTCCTCCCATGAGCGCTGCCTTGTCGTTGTCGGACAGGCGTTTGGTGTCGCGGAACGGCGCGACGCCCTGCTCATAGGTCAGCATGCCGATCGTCCGTGTCCAATCCGTGCCCCACATGCAACGATCTAGCCCGAACGCATCGATGACCCGCAGTAGCGGATCGGCTAGTCTGTTCAGCCGCGGCGAATCGAAGAGCGCCGTCGAGCAGCTCGCTAATCGGGGGCAAAACGGGTCGACCGAGGCTGATGCAGCAATGGCTGCTTAGGGTCTGCTGCGGCAGCCGGGAGGTCGCGTAGAGGTCCGCTCTCGGCGCTAAGCGGTAGCCGGTGTTCGCAGGCTGGCGATGGAATGTCGCACCTACGCCGATCAGATGCAGGATGCTGAGGTTCGGGCATCGTTCGAACGAACCGCCCAAAACTCGTTCGGCTGATACGGCAGCTCGACGAGCCTCGGGGAGGTCGCCGCGGTCGCTTCACGCAACATGCAAAGCGCCGGTGAGGTGTTCGGAATGTCGTATTATGTTATTCACACGTTTGGTCAAGCGGACGCCTTTCAATACAGCAATCTTTCATTCTCAACGGAAAAAGAAGCGACGGTGCATGCTTGTTCGCGTATCGCTGCCGGGGAGCTTGGTAATTTCGTGATAAAAAGATGGCGAGGGCGGGGTTGTCGCCGACGATGCGACAAGCAAAGCCATATTGCAACGGAGATAGCCGGCCAGCGACCAGGCTAATTCGGACAGACGGTCTGTTTCGCAGTAACGGCCGCCGATGCGACACGGTTTCAGCCTATAGGCAAAATACCAGAAAGGCCTATAGGGAATAATTTTCTTGAGAATATCTGAGCGAAATCAGACCGATTACCCGAGTTAGCGTTCGTTGATTTGGCCGAGACGCTAACGCCTACCTTGTATTTTCTTGCGACGCGCTCCACGTAAGCAAGACAAGAATTGTCACTCGTCACCCGAGAGTGCCAACTCCCGAAAATACGGGTCGTGGAGACCTAAAATGAAACTGCGTCCGTTGCAGGACCGCGTCCTGATCCGCCGTGTCGATCCAGAAACCAAAACAATCGGCGGCATCTTCATCCCCGACACGGCGCAGGAGAAGCCGATGGAAGGCAAAGTGGTCGCCGTCGGTCCGGGTACGCGCGATGACGCCGGCAAGCTGCACCCGCTTGACGTGAAGGCCGGCGACCGCGTGCTGTTCGGCAAGTGGTCGGGCACCGAGGTTAAGCTCGATGGCGAAGACCTGATGATCATGAAGGAAGCCGACATCATGGGCCTGATCGATCCGTCCGTCGCGCAAAAGAAAGCCGCATAACACAGGGGATACCGAACATGGCTGCCAAGGAAATCAGATTTAACGGGGACGCACGCGACCGCTTGCTGCGCGGCATCGACGTTCTCGCCAATGCGGTGAAGGTGACCCTCGGCCCGAAGGGCCGCAACGTCCTGCTCGATAAATCGTACGGCGCGCCGCGCATTACGAAAGACGGCGTGACGGTCGCCAAGGAGATCGAACTGTCCGACCGGTTTGAGAACATGGGCGCGCAGATGGTCAAGGAGGTCGCGAGCAAAACGAGCGACCAGGTCGGCGACGGCACGACGACCGCCACAGTACTGGCGCAGGCTATCGTGCGCGGGGGCTCGAAAGCGGTCGCCGCCGGACTGAATCCCATGGATTTGAAGCGGGGCATCTACATGGCCGTCGAAGCCGTCGTCAATGAGATCAAGAAGGTTTCTAAAAAAGTTTCGACCAAC